>DASXOI010000071.1:0-3992 GCA_036494375.1 Candidatus Udaeobacter sp. | reverse complement strand
CTTCGCTCAGAATGACATAAGAGAGATGGCGCAATTGCATCTGGACGAGGCGTGAAATCCGATTATAGGGCTTTCGGGGATTTGGAAGAGATGAGCAAAGACCGATCCAGGGCAGAGTATTCGGACAGGAGTTTGCGCATCCTCGTCGTGGAGGATCATAGCGACACACTCCAGGCGTTATCCCAGCTGCTGAATCATTTCGGCCACGACATTTCCACGGCTGATAATGCCCGCAGCGCGCTGGACATGATCAAGGCAAAAGAGTTTGATGTTGTGCTGTGTGATATCGCGTTGCCAGACGGGAATGGCTACGATGTCGTGGTGGAAGCGAAACGAAAAGGAGCGGTCAAAGCCGTGGCGATATCCGGTTTTGGCGCACGTGACGATATCGAACGCGGCAAAAAAGCTGGATTCGATTTTTATCTGGCGAAGCCGGTGGATTTTCACGAACTCCGCAGCGTTCTCGGGCAGATCGCAGCTTGATCTCGTCCGCGATTTTGTCGTAAACACGACTTCGCGTTGACTTTACTCAATTGACACATTATGTTGTGTCAATTGAATCAAGCCTACACCTTATGAAAACAGCAACGGTCGGTAAGAATGCGGTAGCTGCAACGTCAACGCACCCAACCGAACTCATTCAAAAAATTCAGAAAGGTCTGCGATTTTCTGAGCTGAAGACTTTGCAAGACACCCTCGACCTGCCGTTTGAGAAGCTCGCGGCGAAACTTTGCATTTCACGTTCCACCTTGCAGCGACGCAAAACCGCCGGGCGACTCTCTCCGGACGAATCGGACAAAGTTGTCCGTTTCTCGCGGTTGCTCAGAGACGCAACAACAGTTTTCGGTGATGCTGAAAAAGCGCGAGCATGGCTGAAACACCCACAAGTTGGCCTCGGCGGCGCAGTCCCGCTGGACTATGCCAGCACTGAGACAGGCGCACGCGAGGTCGAAGACTTGTTAGGGCGCATCAAATACAGTGTTTATACCTGATGCCGTTTGCGTGGCGAATTGTTCGCGCGGCACACGTTGACAGCGCATTCACCGGCGAAGGCGCTCGCGTCTATGGCGGCCGATGGAACTCGCGAGGCACTCCGGTAATTTACGTCAGTGAACACGAATCGCTCGCGGCTTTGGAATTGTTTGTGCATCTGACCCCACTCTCACCGGACGATCTGTACCGTTCGTTTCGACTCGAGTGGGATGACAAGCTCACAGAATATTTTGCCGTCAAAAATCTGCCCGCGAATTGGAACGCGGAACCGCCGGCGGTTCAAACCATGCAAATCGGCGACGATTGGGTTCGCGCGGGAAAGTCCGTGGCCCTCGGAGTGCCCAGCGTGTTAACCGCGAGTGAGATGAATTTCTTGTTAAATCCCAAGCATCCCGATTTCAAAAAAATCAAGATCAGCCAGCCGATCGGCTATCGGTTCGATTCCCGTTTGTTGAATCGCTGACGCTTCGGTAAATTGATAGGGCGCGACTGCCCGGCGCGCCGCGAAAACAGCGACGGTGACGCAGACAATCCTGTCTGCTTGTTTTGAGCGCGCAACCCTGAGCAGGCCAGATTGCCTGCTTCACGTCGGCGGCCCTTGAAAGTAGAACAAAACGAAGCGACTCGCATCGAAGAGCCCGTGTCCGATGATCACAGGCCAAAGATTCCGTCCCGACACAAGTACCAACAGTCCCATCAAAATGCCAAGTGTGCCGGTGATCGCGATGCCGAGCGGATTCTGATAAGCATGCGCTGCCCCGAACAGTGCTCCTTGCAGAATACAAGCTCCAATCCAAGCGCCGCGATTGCCACCAAACAACATCGCCAAGCCTTGCATGAGAAATCCGCGAAAGGTGAACTCCTCATAAAAGCCGGCGCCGATGAATGCGTACACCACGCCATAGATGGTGACTTCCAGATTTCCCTGCACATCCTTGAATTTGGAGAGGTCGCGACGAAACCCCGCCTTTTCTGAAACGTACATGGCGATGAAGACAACTGCGGCCAGGCCAACGCCGATGATGAACGTGCGCTTCCAACTCTCCGGCCTCTTCAACCCAATGTCGGCCAGTCTCTCGCCACGTAATAAAACGAGTCCGCACCCAACGCCGACCAGCAGGATTTTCCCGATCGCGTCCAGCACAAAACCGGTTTTCCAACTGATCGGCTCATGAACAAGAGCACCAAGGATGGCGTCGAGGGCAAACGTCACCACCACGAGCGCGACGATGTCGATCAAATAACGCCACCGTCGAGGTTCGTGATTTCTTTCGGTTGCCTCAACGTGGCCTTCTGTCATTCGCTAGACGTAATCCGTTCGGCGCAGAACCGGAAGACTAATCGAAGTCCCCGCGGCAATCCTCTCAAGCGACTCGTTAGGCCAATCAAAATGGATGGTCAGCAAAAACACAGAAATCGTTCCGGCGGGAATCGAACCCACATTCCGATCCTGTCTCCGCCTCCACATGAACGACGTGTTGAGACTACACATCTAGAAACGCGCGAAGCGAGTGCCGTTGATCTGGCACTCCATCGGTCAGCCGGCGTCGGAGCAGAG
This sequence comes from Candidatus Udaeobacter sp., assembly GCA_036494375.1. Classification (GTDB taxonomy): domain Bacteria; phylum Verrucomicrobiota; class Verrucomicrobiia; order Chthoniobacterales; family UBA10450; genus Udaeobacter. The sequence continues at coordinate 1,441 of DASXOI010000071.1, read as the reverse complement.
CCAGTCGACCATTGCCTTCGGACCATCCGTCCCGTCACGGAGCAAGAGGATGTTGATCTGCGGACCGGTTCCATCCGGTGGTACCCACAAACCGCCTTCGCCAGTCGAGGAAGGCCGGACCATGGAACCATAGGGCGACATGAAGCTGATCTGCTTTTCCAGTCGGTAGGTGTAGGTCAGGTCGTCGGCGAAATTCCATTCTTCTATTCTTGAGGAAAGTGCGTTGCCGCCGTATCCAAGGTCGGCGAGGGACGACGCGCCGGTGGCGCGCCACCGGCCTATCAGCCGCTCGGCGTTCGTCCGCACGATACTAGCGGAGTTGTCCGAGTTGGAACCGAGCACCGTCTCCGCGTACAACTGTGCGGCGCGGTCTCCGAATTCGTACCTCGTTTTCAGCGTGTCGACAAACTTCGTACGTCCGGTTTCACCAGGGCCAGCGTGATATGCCTGTTCGAGCAGCCCGCAGAGTGCGGCGACGTTCGTGAATGTATACATCGCCGTAGATTTATGTTAGCCCGCGTTTTCCGAATGCGAGAGGCTTTTGGCAGAACGTGCGACGTGGTGCGAGGAAAAACCTGTGGGCTCTTTGACTCGCCCGTGTGCCAATGGCTGATCTCAACGGCGACGGGAAGGAACGATTTGGATTGTTGACGCGCATCGCGGCGACAGAAAACGTTTCATCGTCCGCGCGGATGAAAAGCTGATCGCATTTATGGAACTCGAATCGGCAATTCACAAATTCGCGAACCGAAAGCCAAGTGGAGTGCGGCAACGGGTGGAAACAACAACCCAAAAATAGACCGCCCCCCACACCGACAGGCATGAAGGGCGGCTGTTCCCCCCAGAACAATATTTGAATCGCAAATCAGATCGACGCCGCGCTTATGTTTGCGCGGCGGACTTCGTAAACGTCGCCGGCTGAGACTTGAGAAAAACGGGACTGCAATGCCTTTTGCCTCGGCGTGTCTGCTTCTTGTCTGAGTAATTGGTTACGACTGGGTAACGGTTCCCGGCGGGAATGGAGCCGATGGGAGTCGAGCGACATAGACGAAGGTCGCCGCGGCGACTGAGCTTTCGGGAGCGAGTGAATGGAGCCAGCGGGAAGCGGTGCGACATAGACGCAGCAACGCGGAGGTCGCAGACCGAGAATTGGGAAATTCGAGTCAATCAATCGAAGCCCAAGCTCACGCACGTTCGAAAAGAGTCTTAGAGGCGCAAAGTTTAGAAGAACGTTCCCGGCGGGAATGGAGCCGATGGGAATCGAGCGACATAGACGAAGGTCGCCGCGGCGACTGAGCTTTCGGGAGAAAGCGAATCAATCGAAGCCCAGGCTTACGCACGATCCCAGTGTGTCCCAAACTCGCAAAGTGATAGAGAGCGTTCCCGGCGGGAATCGAACCCACATTTAAGGTTTAGGAAACCCTTGTTCTATCCGTTGAAC
>DASXOI010000070.1:0-3442 GCA_036494375.1 Candidatus Udaeobacter sp. | reverse complement strand
ATAATGACGTCGAGGCCGACCTTGAAGAAAAGGAAGCTATTGAGCAAGAAATTACACGCCGTGGCGTGACGGATTATCATTGGCCACCTTCGGGCACATATCGACACGTACATGATCGTTGTCACTGCCAGTGTTGGGTTGTTACCCTCTGAAATCGCTAAAGAGACCCAAGGTCAGTTTCTTTTACTCTGTTGGGCGCAATTAAGTCTTCGTCGGCTGTTCGGGTCAAAAGGCAGCCGGTGGTAAAGTTCTGCTCGCATCGCCTCACAGTTCCCGCTAAAATGAGTTTCCCTGATTTCGCTTCTATCGGGCGGTCACGGGCGAAATCCGGCGAATTAGACCCCTGGCAACGCTTATGCGACAGTTTGCTGTTATATTGGCCGCACTAACGATTGCCACATTCCAAGCGCTTGGTGGAGGTCTCGGCTGGCTTTTTGATGTTGCTAACCACGACAATATCGCGCGCGAACAAGCCCAATTTTTGGTGTGGGATGGTGTTCCACATCCCTTCTCAGCGCGTTTCGAGAAGGTAAATATTGTAGACAAAGATTGGCCTTTTTATCTTTTTCACGTTGTCATCGGCAGTCCAGACGCCGGCGCAAGGCGCGATCGCGGCTCGTATCTAGTCTGCTTCAGGCTGACTGAGCTGACGACGGACTTCAACATAGTTACCGTGATTCAATATGCTTCAGACCCGCCGACAGAGCAGGAGATCACCGTAGACAAGCGTATTAATAGGTGGCCAGTGTCTCCACCTTGGAAAGCAGGAGTGGATTTACCGCACAAGATCAAGCCTCCTGGATTGAGTATCGTGTTAGACATGTGTCGCACAGGATCAAAGCAGTAACATCGTCGCTCTTCCTGCCGGTAAAACAGGTTCAATGCATCCAGACTTCGAGTTGCAGAACCGTCAGCTTTTATCCCGAGTTCACAACGAAACGTTGACGTCCGAGTGCGCGGCGGCAACGAAGATATGTGGTTAAGACCAACCGACCAGCAACACTAAATCCTAAAATATGCCGAGCAGTTTGAGCACGATTATGATCACGACAATTACGCCAATTATGTAGAAGATGTTTCTGTTCATACCGGCGAGCCGTATCAGAGGGATGGCGCGATGGCGAGGATTTTCGGACGATGTGGCACAGAATTGCCGTTCCCTCACATCGGGTTATGCACGCTACCAAAAATCTTTTCGGCTTGCTCCGGCCGCGACTCGTCGCTAAAACGTCACTACGAAATAATTTTTGGGAGGCCATTTGACGATGAAGAAACAAATCCCAAACATCAGTGCAGTTCGCTCCGCCTGGCGCCGGGTCAAACAGGACATAAAGGAAGCCATAATTCGTGACCTGAAGCCGGCAAGAGACGTCAAAGGTGGCAGGCGTGTTGCGGGCGAATCCAAACATACGACAGGCGAGGGCACCAAGGGCACCAGACGTGATCAGTAATCAGAATAAATTCGCACTGTCGCGCGTTAGGCGAAATCGCAATTCAAATCAGGACCTAACGATCTGATTTCCCGATGCGCTGCCGTTCGGCAAGCTTCCTACAGGGACACAAGGCAATCAGCTACTCGAAATTCTACAGTCGCTTACATGACGCTGTGATTTGCGTTACGGAGTGGCCGGCGAGTGATTGAGACGTACGAGCAAGCGGCGGAGTTCGGGGAGCAATGGACGGCAACCGACGATTTTCGTTCCCGACGTTTAGACACGTTCCTGGCTAATCTTGTAGTGTTATCGCGACAAAAAAGTGCGTGTTCGCTATGACACCCTCCCATGACCTGTTACATCGAACTCCAGGATGCCGATGAACTCGGCATTGTTGAGATCGGAGAACGTCCTCCGCCTAAAACAGATCCCTTTAACATTGTAGGATCATGCGCGAAGGGTCTGTTGGCTTAGCCCCAGGTTCCTGCAATTTGGCGCAAATATGTCCGATTCAGGCTTACAGCGTTAGATGACGGGCTTCAAAACCGCCGTGTGGTAAATGTTCTGTCATTGCCATATGTGATGCCTGCTGCGTTGATGCCCACGAGTCGGAAATGATATGTGGCGCCCGCAGTCAGGCCCAAGAGATTGGCTGCGACGTTCTGATAAATATTCCCAGTCTTCGTCTGGTTGGGCGTTCTAGATCCGTAGCTAATGGTTCTTCCATATTGAAAGTACCACGTGGTATTCAATCCGTGAGGATCTACTGCTCCGTGAAGCTCGGCTGAATGGTTCATGATCAAGGTTGCCGGGATGGTGACGACGGCCGCACGCCCGGTTGGGGGAAGTGTAGTTACCCTTACAACATTCGAGTTGCCACTCGTGCCGGTCCCGTTATATGCACGCACCCGATAATAATAAGTAGTGCTTGCCCTTAAGCCGGCAACGGTGCGGCTAAGTGCGTTACCGACGTTCAGATTTTGATATCCCGTTACGTAATTGGTAAACGAATTATTCGTAGCCACATCCAGCCTATAACCCGTGGCGCCGACCACGCTCCTCCAACTGGCTCTGAAACTGTAGCTGGCTACAAATGTCGCCGGATTAGCTACCGGCGCCGACGGCGCACTTGAATATAGATACTGTCGTATTTGGGGATAGAAGTTGGCGAACTTGCTGTATCCCGCCCCTGGATTATTGCAGGTGGGCGGAGCAGGTCCGCAACTCAGGACGCCTACCAGGTAGTGTCCAATCGAAGTGAAAAGACCTGACCCACTTGAGCCAGGCTCGGAGCTTCCAGAGGTCCAGCCAATTTCATAACCGTTTAGCAGACCGAGGCAGTTGAAATTCGTGTTCATAACACTGCCTGTCGACCGTCGTAAATATGAAGAGATAGATGGCGGGATGTAGCCATCGGGGTGGTGGAGACCGAAAACGCCAGTGCCTGCTGATTGAGCAGTGGAGGTCCAACCGGCAAAGAACGCCCCGCCAGGAGCATTGTTCTGTAGCCGCAAGAAGGAAAAGTCATTGGCGCTTTGGGTTGCAAGGAGATTAGCGCCGGGTCCAGTATGGACCCAATTTCGCAAAACCCCGCTGTTACAACTGGTTGTCTGATAAAACCAATATGCTTCAACAGTTTGAGCGACTGCCTGGCTGTTGACGCAATGATTGGCCGTCAGAAAATAGGGAGTCTCGTCTTGGGCACCGTCGTTCAGCAAAGTGCCCGTGCAGAGGAACGTGCCATTGTTGTTAAACAGAATTCTTGCAACGGCGTTTTTCTCCGGGTCGCCGAAGCATGACCCGTCAACTTCGCAATTCAGAATGTCGGGTTCATTGGATTGAAGTCGCCAATCCAGTTCGGCCAAAATGTGCGATATCTCAGAAATCTCAAATCCTTGTCCGTTTTCGTCAGTTCTCTTATAGAATTCGATAACGGCGGTGTCTCCATCGACAGTGCCAGACCAAAATTCCCCGCTGCCCCAGGGTCCCTTCTCGGTAAACGGACCAAA
>DASXOI010000069.1:0-3057 GCA_036494375.1 Candidatus Udaeobacter sp. | reverse complement strand
GCGCGATCGCGCATCTGCGCATCCGAGAGCTGGCCAAGCTTACGCATGGGGATCATCACATTTTCCTGCGCGGTGAAGTCCTCCATCAAGAAATGGAATTGAAAGATGAAGCCGATGAATTTGTTCCGCTTCTGTGCGAGCTCATCATCGCTCAGATGGGATACCGCTTCAGTTTCGATCGCAACACGCCCGGCGTCAGGTGTGTCGAGCAAACCGAGAATGTAGAGCAACGAACTTTTGCCACATCCCGACGGACCGACGACAGCGTGAACGCTTCCAGTCTCGATCTCGAGCGACACACCGCGCAGAGCATGCACGCGTTCCTCTTCTTCGCCGAGATAGCGTTCGATTCGGTCGCAACTCAGGCTGACTTCTGTGCTCATCTCGATCCCCGAATGGTGACCACCGGTGGCAACTCAGCGGCGCGCCGTGCCGGGACATAACTGGCGATGAACACAGCCAGAAGCGCGAGTAACGTCGCAAACGCATAATGGTGCCAGTCCCACGTTACCAAAAAATAATTTGTGTAGAGCAAGCCGCGGAGACGAATGGGAATATGCGATACACCCCAGGTCATCAATGCGCCGAGTAAGCAACCCAGCACCGATCCAGCCGCAGCGATCAATGCGCCCTGCCAGAGAAAGATTGCACTGATATCTCCGCGGCGGTACCCCATCGAACGCAAAATCGCGATCTCTTTGATCTTCGCGAGGACCGACATCGTAAGGACATTAAAAATTCCGAAGCCGGCCAATAGAATGATGAGCGAAACCGTAATGGCAACGGACATTCTCAAGGTTAAAAAAAGTTGGAGCGTGCTCTCCTCCCGTTCCTGCCAGCTGAGAGCGTTATGCTGGAAAAGCGCTTCGAATCGCCTGGCCAACACCGGCGCACGATTCCGGTCGCGCAGTTTATAGATAATCATGGTCGCTCCAGAAGGCTGCTGCAGTAACGCCTGTGCAACCTTGGCGTGCGAGTAAATACGGGTCGAGTCGATTGAGCCAATTCCTGCACGCGCGATCGCTGCAACACTGAAACGCCAGTACTCGCCATTAGGGGCGAGCAATTGCACCGTGTCGCCCACGCTGGTCTGAAGAAGCTCTGCCAGGCGCGAACCGATAATGATCGCGCTGGTGTTATTTCGAAAGTCATCAAAGCTGCCGTCTATCAATTGATGCAGGATATCGGTCGTTCGTGCATGGAGCGCGGGATCGATGCCGTAAAGATCGACAGTCGCGTTTTCGAATCCCGCGCGAGCGCTTACCGTTCCGCGCAGAACCGGTGAACAGGAAATGACATCCGGGAATTGCCTGCTCACCCGCATGATTTCGCTGGGGTTGGTGATGCCTTCAAAATAGAGACGGCGGCCGCTACTCGCCTTGGAATTCTTCGCGCCGACCATCAGCGGCTCGTAACGCGGGCGAAAACGCGACCTGACGACGAGCGCGCCGTTGCTGCCGATGTTGGACTCGATGAAATAGCGGGAGAGGCCCTGCGTCTGCGCCTGCGTGCAGATGAATATTGCGACACCGAAAACGACGCCGCTCAAACTCAAAAGTAATGCCCGCTTGCGATGCGTTAAAAAACGCAGGGCAATGTAAAGCGGGGGTGTCACGGCGCTTTCGGAGGAGGCGGCGCGTTAATCATGCGCTGGCGCACCGGCTGGCCGGAATGGAACTTGTCCTGATCGGAAACGATTACATGATCGCCGTCGGACAGGCCACTGAGCGTCTCAGAAAAATCGAGTGTGCGAAATCCCACGCTGACGGTTCGTCGCTGCACAATTCCTCCATTTACCACCAGCGCTTGATCGACGAGCAAAGCGCGCGTCGGCACGAGCAGCGCATTTTCGTGCACGCCAGTAATGATGTTCATCTCCCCAGTCATTCCGACCATCATGTTGTCGGGCGGATTTTCCATCTCCAGCACGACGGTGTAACGCTGAGTCGTTGGATCGGCTGCGGGCTGTATTGACGTGACCTGGCCCGTGAACGTGCGCGTGCGATAGGCGTACAATTGGACCTTTGCTTTCATTCCAGGTTTTACTTCGCCTACGTCCTCCTCGTTGACTTCGCCGCGTACATAAGTCTTTCGCGACGAGACGGTGAAAAGTTCATTTCCGTCCGAAACCAATTCGCCATCGATTGTTTGAACGTTGGTTAGGATTCCTTCAATTGGCGAGCGAACTTCAGCATTCTTCATTTCCGCTTCGAGCTTCTTCGCTATCTCTTCAAGCGATTTGAGATTCCGATCGCGCTCGATGCGCTCTGTCTCCACTGCGCCGCGTAGACGGTTTACTTCACTCTTGGATTTCTGGTATTCGACCGCGGGCACGTTCCCGGAGGACACAACTTTTTCCAGCCGTTGTAGATTGTCCTCCGCCGCTTTGAGCGGCTCGGAGGATGGGAGAGGGAGAGCCGCGCGGTCAACGGCGGCCTGCAAATCGGTATGCGCCTGTTTCAATTGTCTGGAGGTTTCTTCGTCAGCAATGGTTGCTAATAATTCGCCTCTTTGCACGCCTTTGCCGATCGCGCCGCGACCGGCCGAGAAAGATTCGGCCAGCCGAATGAACCCGTCGTTTTGCGCCCGCACACGCACCACAAAGGCGGGTTCGATCCGCACCGTCCCATAAACCGCTGAGATAGCCGTCCCACGCTGGACAGTCGCGACTTCCGCGACTGGCATCATAAAAAAGTATGCGAGCGCGAAAAGCACCACCACCGCCGCTGCGCCGATCCACAAAACGGTTTTTGATTCCGGCAATTTCAATTTTGGAGAACTAGTCTGATGTCCACTCCGGTTGTTTGCAATACGCTCGTGTCCGGCAGTAGTCGTTGTTGTGCCGGCTTCTTCGTAGATCTTCGAGACCATTATTGCCAAGACACTGCGGCGGAGATATCCGTTCGATCAGTAGGCTTCAGAGATTGACGCCTTTGCAGCTGCAAATCTGTCGGTCTCAGAAACCTATGGCCATTCGACTACTTGTCGGTTTCCGAACCCGCTTTGCGAAGTCCGTACGAAAATTGAAAATACCGGCCGGCTGCGCGGTCCCATTCT
>DASXOI010000068.1:0-3121 GCA_036494375.1 Candidatus Udaeobacter sp. | reverse complement strand
CAAGGACACTGCCGCGTATGATCTCTTTCTGAAAGGCGAGTCCCAGCTCCGTGCGGCGAATGTTTCCTTGAGGCCGGAGTCATTCGACCAAGCTATCGCGTGGTATCAGCAAGCCATTGCGCGCGATCCAAATTTTGCGCTTGCGATGGCTCGCCTGGCAGAGTGTCGTTTGAATCAACACTGGTTCGTGGAAACGTTCAACGAATCGGAGCTCGCGGAAGTTAAAAGAACGACGGAGCATGCGCTAGCTCTCGCGCCAGACTTGGCGGAAACGCACGTCTCGCAAGGCCTTTTTTACTACTACGGGTATCGGCAGTACGAGCAGGCATTGGGCGAGTTTGCGCGCGCTCTCCAGTTACAGCCTAACAACGCACAGGCGCTCGAATATTCTGGTTATGTTTATCGCCGGCAGGGGCAATGGCAACGCGCTTTGGATACACTCAAAAAGTCTCTCGAGCAGGATCCGCGCAATGCCTCTGTAGCCGGAAACCTTGCTCAGACTTATTGCATCTTGCGCATGTGGCAAGACGCCGAGCGCTGCGGCGGATACGCACTGAGCATCGATCCGTCCGAAGTGATCGGGTGGCGCGCGTTGCTCCTGGCGATTTTGAACGGGAGCGGCGACATCAAAAGAGCGCAAGGCGTGCTGGCGACCTTTCCGTTTACGAACGATCTCATCTCGTCGTCCGCTTCCGGTATCGTTCCGACCGTGACTGGGGACCACGCTTATGTCTTTGTTATCGCACGCGATTTCGAAGCAGCTCTGAAGGTTTGGGATGGCGGTACCTATATCGCCGCAGATCAACGTAGGCGGCTCTCTGCGAAAGCTGCCATTCGCGCTCTGGCCGGCGATTTCACCGGCGCCCAAGCCGACGCAGAAAAAGCGAGACAACTGCTCGAGGAAAGATTGCGCGAGCGGCCGAACGAGCGCGTTTCAATGAGAGAATTGATCTGGGTCTATCTGGCGCTCAAACGTGACGCCGACGCTCTCAAACTCGCGCGGCAGGCTGTGGACTTACTCCCGCCGGAGAGAGATGCGCTCCTTGGTAATTCCAATCTGGCCGGCCTTGCCGAAGTCGAAGCTCGCACCGGAGCCGCATCAGACGCCATCGCCATTCTCCGCCGGCTACTTAGCATCCCCGCGGGCGAGACCGTTTCCATTGCGCGCCTGAAGATCGATCCGGTCTGGGACCTAATCCGCAACGATCCAGCATTCCAACAACTCCTCACCACGCAGGAGCACGTGGGACCGTGAGATCTGAGCGGCTATAGCACTAGCATATGTTCCAACACGTCAGCGTCCTTGTATCCTTTATCTTCGCCATCGCGTTGACGCATGTTTTCTCGAGCGCATCGCAATTGCTGTTGGCTCGCGACCGCGTGCGCTACTGCGCTCTGCTTACGGTATCGATGGTCAACGCTGCGCTCGGTGTGATCATCAACTGGCTCGGTCTTTGGGAGCTCCAGAATATCAAGCATTGGTCGCTTGCTGAAGTGCTGCTTCAACTCGGCTGGGTAGTCCCGAATTATTTTAGCTGTTCACTCGTCGCTATGCCTGTCAGCGAAAACGGACCGCTCGACATGTCGGCCTTCTTTGAGCGACAGCGTCGCGTTATTTTCTCTGCGACCCTTGCACTCGCCGTGATGGGAGGTCTGGCGACCTACCTCGACCGCAATAACTTTCAGGGATGGAAGCCTAACGACTGGGTCGGTGCCGAGCTGCTGGGATTGTTGCTCGCCATTGTGCGGTGCTGGCTGGTTGGGCAAAGCCGCGCTGGCTGCAATGGGTCGGGGTTGGCGGCATGTTCGTTCAGAACATTTCGTTTTTTGTTTTCTACACGCTCGGTTCCTAACCGCGTCCCATGAGTAATCGCAACTTCTTCGCCGCGCGATGGAAGCGATGTCTTTAATCGGAATCGGTTCGTTAAATTGCCAGTTCTGAGATAGTAACCACTTCATGCCCTTCGACCATCCCTCAGACGTGAAATTCGAGATCGGGCACGTCTTGTTCATCGACATCGTTGGTTACTCCAAGCTACTAATCAACCAGCAGAGCGAGCAGCTACAGAAGCTAAAGGAGATTGTGCGCGGAACGGAGCAGGTTCGCACCGCGGAAAAGGAAGGTAAGCTCCTTCGGCTACCGACTGGTGATGGCGGCGCCTTGGTTTTTCGAACTACTCCAGAAGCTCCGGTTTTATGTGCGCTCGAGATTGCCAGGGAGCTGAAGAACTATCCCGAGCTGCCCGTGCGCATGGGTATTCACAGCGGCCCGGTCAATGAAGTAGCTGATTTAAACGAACAAGCCAACATCGCCGGCGCTGGGATCAATACCGCGCAGCGAGTGATGGATTGCGGCGACATCGGGCATATTCTTCTTTCACGGCGCGTAGCCGAAGACTTGGAGCATTACCCCCGTTGGCGCCCCTACTTGCATCCGCTCGGCGAATGCGAAGTAAAACACGGCCATAAAGTATCTCTCGTTAACTTTTATGACGGCGAAATCGGGAACCGTAGTGTGCCGGGGAAGATCAGGTGCGCCAAGGCGGATCAGGCAAAAAAGTTTTGGAAAATAGCGGGCGCTGCCGCGCTCGTAGCTCTGTTGGGAGCGAGCACACTTTATTACCATTCGCGCCAAGGCAAGACGCTCACCGACAAGGACAGGATTGTGCTCGCCGATTTCGCGAACACGACCGGTGACCCTGTTTTTAATGGGACCCTCAGGCAAGGACTTGCGTCGCAGCTCCAACAGACACCGTTTATAACCCTCGTCTCAGAATCGATCATTGCTCACAACCTGACACTGATGTCGAAAGCGAAAGACGCGCCACTTACTCCGGACCTAGCGCGCGAAATTGGTCAACGAGTCGGCGCAGCGGCCACGATCGACGGCTCCATTTCAGCCCTCGGCACGGAGTACGTCGTGTCGCTCAAGGCAGTGAATTGTCGCGACGGAAATTTACTCGCCCAAGAACAGGAAACTGCGAACGGAAAAGAGCAGGTGCTCAATGCTCTTGGGCGGGCTGCCACCAAAATGCGGAAAGGATTGGGCGAATCGTTAGCGTCAGTTCAAAAATACGCCGCGCTGCCGGAGGACACCACGACTTCATCACTTGAGGCGTTA
>DASXOI010000067.1:0-2357 GCA_036494375.1 Candidatus Udaeobacter sp. | reverse complement strand
ACCGGATCGACGCGCGACGCTCTGCGCGCGGGCAGCCAACACGCGATCATCACCGCGATGCCGAGCACGATTGCCGCGCAAATGCACGCGATCAGATTGGGCGCGGGCATTTCAGCCCACTGATTTTTGACCAGGCGCACCACTCCGTAAGTTGCGAGCGCGCCAGCAGTGAAGCCCAACGAAAGTAACACTGCGCCTTGTTGCGCGACGAGCTGAATGATCTGGCGCGCGGTGGCGCCAAGCGCACTGCGGATGCCGAACTCGCGTTCGCGTCGCGCGACCTGCAATGCGAGCAAACCATACAAACCCACGGCAGCGAGCACGAGCCCCACGACTCCGAACGATGAAACGAGAACGAAAATGAACCGCTCAGTCGTACGCGAGCGCGCTGCGGCATCCTGGAGCGAGACAAAGTTGTACCCGGCGAGATTCGCATTCGCACGCGCGAGCGCGGCGCGGATGGTCGACTCGTTAACCGAGCGACCATCGGTGTGCAGAACGAAGGTGATGTCTTCAAGCGGTGTCGTAGCGTGCACGAGCATTTGCGCCAGTGGCCGCGCGATCATGCCGAGCACTTCGCCGTCGCGCGGATCCGCGATGGCTTTCATGTCGCCGACGACGCCGACAATGGTGAACCAAGGACGAATTCCATCGAGTCGCCCCCAACGGATGCGTTTGCCAATCGGCGAATCGTTAGGCCAAAACTTTTTCGCAATGCTTTGGCTGATGATACAGACGAGGGGCGCGTCGGCAGTATCCCTCGCATTGAAATCGCGGCCCTGTAACAACGGCTCCCGCATGCTCCGGAAATACCCGGGCACGGGGATGCGCGAGTACGCGGTATAGGTCCCGCGCGGTTCCGGTGCGGGCGCGCCTTCCGCATTGAATGGCATTAATGTCCACGGCGCATCCATTGGCGACGGTGACACGACGGTGGCGGATTTGACTCCGGGCACTTGCTGCAGTTGCGCGAGTGAAGTTTCAAGCACGCTCTGTTTCGCAGCGGCGGTCGCAAAGAATCGATCGGGAACGGCGACGTTAAAAGCGAGGCGGTCTTTCGTCTCGAAGCCCCATGGCTCGTCGATCACCTTCCGAAAATATTGCGTCGCGGTAACGCTCGCTGTGAGAAGCGCAGCGGCGATCGCGAGTTCAATCACAACGAAGGAACCCAACAATCTGCGGGCGCTGCGGTCGAGTGTTGCGCCACGCGATGTGACACTCATTGCACCACGCAAATCTGTGCGCGCTGCACGGATCGCAGGCAGTAAACCAAAACCCAAACCAACCAGCGTCATGACACCGGCAGCAAACGCGAACACCGGCAGATCGAGCCGGGCCGCGCAGTCGAATTCGCGCATCGCGCTACCGGTCGCGTCCGCGCCTTCCGGACTCAATGCGAACAGCGTTGGCGTGATCCAGAGTGCGATAAGCAGACCTAGCGCGGTTCCGACCAAAGCGAGCAAAAGGGCTTGAATAAGTTGCTGCCGAACAAGTCGTCGCCTGCTCGCGCCGAGCGCAGCACGCAAGGCAAATTCCCCTTCCCTATCGATCACGCGGGCGAGCAGCAGACCGGCGAAGTTCGCCGCCGCGATCAGCAGCGCACAAACTGCAGCGCCGACGATGACCAGAATTTTCGGTCGCAAATCCATCACAAAACTTTCGCGCAACGGCGGGATGTACGCGGCACGGACGTTCGCCGGATTCGGATCGTCGCGATTGATCCTGGCGCACATCCGCTTCACAGCTTCTTCCGCTTTCATCGGCGTGATGCCGGGATGCAGACGCGCGACACCATAGAGATAATGGTTATTAATCATCACCGGGTTGTCAGGCTCAAGCGCAAGCGGCAGCCACAAACTCGCGCGATACGGATGCCGAAACGCTTTTGGCATCACGCCGATGATCGCCCGCGGCGTTCCATCGATCACGATCGTGCTACCGAGCACGTCGCGTCGCGAATTCAGCGTATTGCGCCAGAAGTCGTCGCTGATGATGACGACGCTCGCTGCTCTGTCGCTCCCCTCTTCTGTCGTGAAGTTGCGGCCCTGCGATGGCGGTAATCCCAGGACATCAAAAAAGTTGTAGGTGACACGCGCGGCGGGGACGGTTTGCGCCGGCGAACCGGCCTTTGCACTAACGACTGAAGCGCCCCCGGTTCCACCGGCAACATCTTCGAAAATATCGCGCCCGAACTCCTTGAACCGCGCAACAGTGCGGTCGCTTAGATTCAACGTTCCTGAACGCGCGCCATTTTCATCCTGGGCCTCATAAATCCTAACGAGTCGTTCCGCATTCGGGAAGGGCAACGGGCGCAGAAGCACGCCTTCGACCACGGAAAAGATCGCAGTGTTTGCACC
>DASXOI010000066.1:0-8578 GCA_036494375.1 Candidatus Udaeobacter sp. | reverse complement strand
AGCGACCTCATGCGCTGACGCTTCGACGAACCGACTGATGTTCTCCGCCTCCTCCTCGCTTGTTTGCGCAACCTCGGCAATAGCGGGTTTGAGCTTCGCGAGTACCGCTAAAAACTTAGCTTTCTTCTCCGGTGAAATATGTTCGGCCGCCTCGACAGCTGATTTGATTTTCTGGATGCGTTCGTCGGTCATGTCCCGAATATCATTCGTTGCGCAGCTCTCGACAATCTTCTTTAGGGCATTGACACCGATTGTGTGGAAGCAATTTGCTGTACCGTCCGCTGTCCTCAGCGGCATCAACTGCATAGGCCACCTAGCAACGCGCTGAGGACAACGCACGCTACAGATCCGATTCGCGTGCTCGAATCAGCGACGACTTGGCTAATCGTGGTTGTAAGGGTTCCAGCTCGGCTCACTAGAACGAACTATTTACCTGGCGATCTTCGTCACCCAAAGAATGATGAGACTTCTTCCATTTCACTTTCCACTTGCCGTGTTTGAATTTGGTCACGGGCACCAAAATCTCATTGGCACCAGATGCCGGGGCCGAATAAGCTAAATCCAGATCGGATGAACCGAGCGCCTTCACTGTCTCGATATCGAGACCTCCAGTCGGCGGAAGTCCAGCGCTCGATTGAAAGGCGCGCACGGCAAAAGCTGTCCGAGCTCCCCACCTTCCATCAACGCGTCCGCTGTAATATCCGCGGCTGATCAGCTGGTACTGTGCCGCGGCAATGATCCGGCGATTTAGGCGAAGCGGCGCAGACTGATAAAAGCTTGCCGAGTATGACGGATTGGTTTCCACGGGTCGATTTGTTTGGCTGAATGATGGCGGCGGCGAGCTTTGAGTGAGATTTGGGCTTGCATTAGGATGAACGCTGTCGGGTTGAATCGCGGCAGGTTTAGAAGCCGGGTGTGATGCCGCCGCAACGGGATTCAAACTCGGATTGACCGAGCGCAACGTCTCCTCATTAATCTCGCCGGTTACCTGCAGGCCATTGCGAATCTGATAACGCCGAATCGCTGCAGTCGTCTCCGCGTTCTTGTCGCCGGTAACGGCACCGTAGTAAAAACCCTGGCTTTTGAGATTTTGCTGCAACGATCGAATCGCCTCGTCGGCACGCAGGGGGCTGAGAGCGCACAACGTGACGACAAAATATAGCAACGATCGTTTCATAACCTCGAGTCAATATTCGACTCGCTATTGGTTCGGATGCGCACGTGCGAGTGCGCGTTCGTGCGCAAAGGATCAACCGCTAGATTTTGCCTGCGCGACGTAACTTTTCACTTTTTCAAAATCGGCGCCGAGTACAGTACCTACGAGACGGCCGCTTCGATCGTAAACATTCACTTGGGGAATCGAGTGAACGTTGAATTGCTGCGCGACTGCCGTTTTCCAATTGACGATATCGATTTTGCGCAGCGCAATCTCGGGATCATTCCCCGCCATTTGCTCAAGGTTCGGCGAGAGCTGCCGGCAGGATCCGCACCAATCGGCATAAAAATCTATAACGGTCACATTACCGAGTACGAGATGTTGACTAATGTCGACCTGCGCACCGTGCGAAATCACTTTGATCGCTTCGCCGCGACGGGAAGCGGCCGTCGTCGACCGATTGACTGCTTGTTGTGCGGAATAAGCCGAGCCAATCGCGGCGTTGTAATGAAAACGTTCCTGAACATCGTTAGGCAACTCGACGAAATAGACTTTCGAGATTCCCGATTTGCTTCTGAGTACAATGCCATCGGGTTCAATGCGGCTGACCGTGACATTCTTATATTCCTTGCCTGCAACGGTCTTAAAGTCGTCAGCGATGGCGACAGCCGCGAAAACCGGAAGTAAAAGGGCAATTATCTTCATCTTCGAATAATCTGAGACCTTCTTGAAGGAATACGCTGTCTGGCACAAGACTTTTCCAGGGAACTGAAGCGAAGGCGGATTAAAAGACACTTAATTCCACCCTCGATGCATTTCCGCCCCAAACGTTTTCTCTACGCGATACTGTAGCCGCTTCGCTGTGGGAAGCGCAGTTCTCATACTGTCTCGCAGAGGCGAGACGCGTCTCACAGAGACGCGGCTACAACATGTGCCAGGAAATAAAGGGTGATTAACGTTCGCTATTGGCAGGAATATGATGATTGTTGTCATTGCTGCCACGCTTCTATCATCTGAAAGTCGGGTTATGAATGCACGTACGATCAATAGAATAGAGCTAGTTTACCGGGCAGCTCGGTTCGGTTTCCTGCTTGCACTAGGTGCGCTGGCGCTCAGCGCATTATTCGCGACTGGAGCTCCGGTCAAAACAGATAATCGGCCAAATTCGAATGCCGCCTCAACCAACACAACTTCACTAAAACCGCCGGAAGAAGGTCAAATTCCGGTAGCCTTTCTAATTTCCGATGGCGCGGTTGTCATCGATTTCTGCGGGCCGTGGGAAGTTTTTAACGACGTCGTCGTTCCAAGCAAAAAAGAAATGCCGTTTCGGCTGTACACAGTAGCCGAAACAAAGAAACCCATCCGCACCAGCGGCGGCATGCAGATCGTTCCCGATTACACGATTGAAAACGCTCCATCGCCGAAAGTGATCGTCATTCCCGCGCAAAGTCAGCCGAGCGCGCCTGTATTGGAATGGATCAGGAAATCCTCGAAAACTACCGATGTCACCATGTCGGTTTGCACAGGCGCATTTGTGTTGGCGAAGACCGGACTGCTGAACGGAAAATCCGCGACCACCTATCACGGCGCGTTCGGACGTTTCGCCACGCAATTTCCGGACATTCAGCTCAAGCGCGGCGCGCGCTTTGTTGAGAACGGAAACCTCGCAACCGCTGGCGGTCTTTCTTCCGGAATCGATCTCGCGCTCCGCGTAGTCGAACGCTATTACGGTCGCGAGGTTGCCCGGAAGACCGCTTACGACATGGAATATCAGGGAGAAGGCTGGATGAATCCCGATTCAAACCAGACTTACGCCACGCCGCTTACGTCCACCGCTGAACATCCGCTTTGCGCCGTATGCGGAATGGATGTTGATCCAAAGGTCGCTCCGAAATCTGTCTTTCAGGGGCTGACGTATTATTTCTGCTCGGAAGATGACAAGAAAACTTTCGACGCGGCGCCGGATAAATATACCACCCCTCAGTCGGCAGTATCTGGTTCCTCCAATTGAACGCGAAACGCGCACCTAACAACAACACACCGTTATTCGAACCGAGCACGCGACGGATCGTGTTCGTGGCCGGACCCGGCGTCGAGATTCTCGATCTGGTCGGACCGCTTCAAGTGTTCGCGCGCGCGTCCGAAATGCACTCCAGGCAGAATTCGGAACCGACGCCAATCTATTCTGTCGAAGTTGTGAGCATTTCTTCCAGCCGATCGCTGATTGCCAACTGCGGTGTGCGCATCACCGCTGACAGGCCTTTTCGCGAAGTTCGCGGCAAGATCGACACGTTGCTCGTTGCCGGAGGCGACGCAATCGAGCAGAACGAAATTGACGCGGAAGCGGTGCGCTGGTTGAAAAGAATATCCACGCGAATCCGACGAGTCGGCTCGGTTTGCACTGGTGCAATGCTCCTGGCGCGCGCCGGCTTGCTCGACGGCCGCCGCGCCACGACTCATTGGAACTGGTGTCAGACCTTGATCAAACGTGCTCCGCGCGCGCGCGTCGAACGCGATCCAATATTCGTTCGTGACGAAAATGTTTACACGTCCGCCGGAGTCACGGCCGGAATGGATTTGGCGCTCGCGTTAGTCGAGGAAGATTACGGTTCGCGCCTTGCTCTGCAGGTTGCACGCAATCTGGTGCTTTATTTGCGGCGTCCCGGCGGCCAATCGCAATTTAGCGCCGCCTTATCACTACAACTGACCGATCGAAAACCACTGCTCGAATTGGAAGCTTGGGTGCTCGACAATCTGCAGAAATCGCTCACTGTGCCGCTGCTGGCACAACGCGTGGCGATGAGTCCCCGCAATTTCGCGCGCATCTTCACCAAAGAAATGAAAACCACGCCGGCAAAATTCGTTGAGCGCCTCCGCGTCGAAGCAGCTCGCCGTCGATTGGAAGAAAGTCATAACAGCATGGAAATGATCGCAGACGAATGCGGCTTCGGGAACGTCAACTCGATGCGGAATGTTTTTCAGCGCACCATAAAAATCGCACCCGGCCAATATCGCCGCCACTTTCGTCACCTGAAACATCCGGCAAAGAAAAGCTAATCAGGAGAGCAGGAGCGCAGGAAAAGCGATAAACTAAAATTCTTTGAACAGTGCCGAAGCTTCCTGACTTCCAAATTCAAATCTTTGCGGGACCAACGGGTTCCTGCTTTCCTGATTCAATAAATTCTTCAGGTCTGTAACACCTATTTCGTGAAGTACTTCAATGATCGTCGAATTGTGATTTCTTTAGGATCACAACAGGTGGCAGAGATCTCCAGTTCGTCTTCGCCTCCCTTTCCTCCGCCAGTCAGTAGAGTAATCTTCGCATTTTCCAAATCTTTCGCTGTAAATCCGTTTCGGAGGAGGACTTCTTTGGCCGAACCTGTCTCGTTAAGCTTTACCGCTCTCTTAAGCTGATCGCGGTCGTCTTCGTTTCCGTGAATGCGGGCTTGAGCCTCTTTTGCTTTTTTCTGCAGCGCTGCAGTGTCATTTGTTGACGGTGCGTCGGCAACGGGGCTGTTTTTTTCTCCACTAGTCATTTGTGCGGGAATCATCGTCGCCAGAGCCATGAGGCCGAGTAACGCAAGGAGCAAGGGTCGGATACATTCCCGAAGAAGGTTCATAGCAGCACAGAGTAACGACCTCTGCTTCCGAACTGCTGTCAACCGGAGACCCGTCTAGCCTCATTCATTCGGCGAGGCGCCGAAGAAAATAAAAATCAATTATTCCCCGCCGGGCTGATGACAAAAACGGATTGAAGCTGAAGGCTTGGCGTTTCCGGGTAGATATTCAGACACCCGAAACGAATGTTCAGCACCGCTGTGTTGGTGGGCGCATTCGGAACGACCCAATCGAAATATTGCACTCTCGGGTTACGCGACTCTGTGAGACGCATGTAGGTCGTCTTGCCGCCATCGAGCGAAAGGAGAATTTCCGTCTCACACATTGTCAGGTCCACGTCTGGAAACTCCGCCGTCCATGCAATCCTCACAACTTGTCCAGGAGTCAAAACCTCTCCCGGTCTTGGCGAAATCAATTTGGCACGGTATCCCGGTTTGTAAGGCTGCGAGAATGCGGTGTTAGGCGATTGCGAAGCCAAAGCAACTGCCAACGCAAGCAGTGCTAAAATGAATCGTGGAGTTTTCATGTTTTCACTCCATCTGAGTGAGCATTGATTGTCAATAACAGTTTGCGCCGCAAGAACGCTCTTGATTGATTTGTTCTTTGTCGCGGCGGCCTGGCGCC
Source organism: Candidatus Udaeobacter sp. (assembly GCA_036494375.1). Classification (GTDB taxonomy): domain Bacteria; phylum Verrucomicrobiota; class Verrucomicrobiia; order Chthoniobacterales; family UBA10450; genus Udaeobacter. The sequence goes on along the minus strand of DASXOI010000066.1, from coordinate 3,180 downwards.
AAAGTATTCGTATTTAAAAAAGGCTCGACATTCGTCGAGACATCATTGAAGAATCGGGTCGCTTCTGTCTTCTTCAATCGATCCACTCTTACTTGTCACATCAATAACAACAGACTTATGAACACACGCTTCCGCCTGGCTATTCTTATCGCCGCTTTATCGCTCCTGACGCCTGCCACATCGATCTTGCACGCGCAGATGCGCAGCGCGAACGAGAGCATGAACGTACCCGATGGTACCCGCAAATGCATAATCCCCAGGGATCGTACACCGAGACAGACCGATCTGCTGATGGTGCCGCTGACCTGCCTTGAGCCAGTGGTCAATGTGAGCGCCACGACCGGCAACCAGGCCGAGAGTTTCATTAACGTTAATCCGACCAACCCAAACAACCTCGTTGCTACCTCCAACACCAACTCAAACAGCATCTTCCGTGCGTATTCAACAGATGCTGGCGCAACCTGGACACGCGGCACGGTCGCCACTGGAGTGGCATGCTGCGACGGACAGGCAGCCTGGGATTCGTTCGGCAATCTGTTCCTCGTCTACATCAACGCCAGCGTTAACCAAATTAACGTGATCTTGAGCACCGACGGCGGCGCCACGTTCAGTGCACCTGTGACGGCGGGCAGCGGCAGCGTTGACCAACCCTCCATCGCTGTAGGCAATGGCAGCGTGTGGGTCGATTGGAACTCGGGCGGCAGTATGGTCGCGCGCGGCGCGCCAGTAACCGGTCTCGGTGCCTGGGGGCCGTTCAACACGCAACAGTCAATCCCGTCAGCGAGTGGCAGCTTCGGTGGTATCGCCGTAGGGCCTGGCCCGAACGGCGGCAAAGTCATCGTGACGTATCAGAGTCCGACTGGTGGACAAGGCCCGGCGACGATTTATGCGAATGTCGACGCCGATGGTTTGGGAGCCGGGGGTTTTGGCGCGCGCGTCACCGTTTCGTCAACCAATGTGGGCGGGTTCGACTTCATCCCGGCGCAGAGCGGACGCTCTATCGACGCTGAGGCCGGGCTTGTATGGGACGCCACCGGCGGGCCGTTCAACAATCGCATCTACCTGGTGTACACGGACGAGACAGTCAACGAGAACAACGACACGGATATTGAGATGCGCACATCGACTGATGACGGCGCGACTTGGAGCGCGCCCGTGCGCGTGAACGACGACGCGACCACAAACAGTCAATTCCTGCCCTATGTTGCCCTCGATCCGACAACCGGCACTGTGGCAGTGGGCTTTCATGATTGTCGTAATGACAACGGCGTGCCCGGTTCGGGCGGGACAAACATGATCCCTAACGACGACGCGGAATACTACGGTACTTTCAGCACGGACGGTGGCGCGACTTGGGCGCCAAACAGGCGCTTGAGCGGCGGCTTCTCGAACGCGGCGGATGCGGCCAACGGGATCGATTTTGGTGATTACGTTGGGTTGTCCGCCTTCGCGGGCAAGCTCTACGCAATGTGGGCCGACAATGCGAACTGCGATGGCACAAACCCGAATGGCACGTTGCACCAGTTTGACCTGTATGAAAATCCACTCACGCTCACGGGGGGAACTCCGTCGCCAACACCAACTGCAAGTCCAACTCCTACTCCTACCGCCACCGCAACGGCTACAGTGACCGCGACGGCTACTGCCACACCGACTGCGACCGCAACGCCAACGGCAACGGCTACAGCTACAGCTACACCGACCGCGACGACCACACCTACCGCGACTCCAACAGCTACCAACACGCCAGTTCCTACACCTACGCCAAGACCCACTCCAGCCCCGAGACCCCATACCACTCCAAGGCCTCGTCCGACCCCAGTGCCCCGCCCCTAACGAGCAACATCCTCAAAAGCTCTAATCAGGAACGCAGGAATCGAGGAAAGGGATTTCCGAGATAGAAGGTAAAGTCGCGCGATAGTCACGAGCGAGAGCGGGAGCTAAGCGAGTTTCAATCGCGAAAGTACTTTCCGAGATAGAACGCAAACTGCGAGCAGCCAGCAACAGCCCAGGATTTTGATGTTTGCAGAAGAGCCTTTTTTTCCGGGAAGATGGGTTCCTGCTTTCCTGATTCAAATGTAGTTACAAAGTAGCACGACAGGAAACGGTGGAACACGTTGTCCTTAATGCGTTGGCTCTCGCAACTATCGCCCTTCGGAAAAGGCGATCCACCTTTGCTTTCCTGATTGAAAATTTTCAGGTCAGCGGCCGAGAAGCGATTCCAGCGGCAGCTCTGGATCGAGATGATTGGACGCTAGCCAGTCGCGATTGAAGAGTGTTGATTGATATTTGTGGCCCGAGTCACAAAGGATGGTAACAATCGTTCGACCCGGCCCCGATTCTTTGGCGAAGCGCACGGCGCCAGCAACGTTGATGCCGCTTGATAAACCGAGGAACAAGCCTTCTTCACGCAGAAGGTGGTAAACAATCGTTAGGCCACTCTGATCCGGAATACGATAAGCGCGATCGACCTTTATACCTTCGATGTTCTTTGTGACACGGCCCTGACCAATTCCTTCCGCAATCGAATCGCCATCGTTGGTTTCCAGATTGCTATTCGTAAACCAGGACCACATCGCGGCGCCAAAGGGATCTGCGCAAACGATCTCAATCTTCGGATTTTGTTCCTTCAAATAAGTGCTTACGCCCGCAAGCGTACCGCCGGTGCCAACAGCTGCAACAAACGCGCTAATCCTGCCTCCGGTTTGCCTCCAAATTTCAGGGCCGGTGCTGCAATAATGCGCGTCACGATTCGCCGTGTTGTCGAACTGGTTCGCCCAAAACCAGCCACGCTCCTCTGCGAGGCGACGCGCGATGTGATTGTAATTTTCCGGATCCTTGTAGGGCTTTTCCGGCACCGCCTTCACCTCTGCGCCGAGTGTTCGGAGCAATTGCATTTTCTCCGGCGACTGATTGTTCGGAATCACAATCACGGTGCGATATCCCCTCGCCCTTCCGATGACGGCAAGACCGATCCCGGTGTTACCCGCAGTTCCCTCAACGATCGTTGCGCCCGGTTTAAGCCGATCCCCTTTCTCGGCGTCAGTGATGATTCCGTACGCGGCGCGATCCTTCACCGAGCCGCCCGGATTCATGAATTCTGCTTTTCCCAGAATTTCGCAGCTTGTCAGTTCAGACAGTCGCCGCAGTCGAATCAACGGCGTGTTACCAACCTGTCCA
>DASXOI010000065.1:0-4998 GCA_036494375.1 Candidatus Udaeobacter sp. | reverse complement strand
TCGAATCGCGGGTAAAACTGAAGGACATCGCAGCGGCTGCAAAGATTTTTGCACCTGAACAGCAGAAAGCCGTTCTGGACGCGCTGGGAAGCTTCGGCGCGACGGTAGAGCGCGCGACGACGCAGGCTTACGATCGGTTTCAGCGCTGGTTCGGCAGTGCACAGGATCGGGCCGAACAATGGTTCCAAATTCACGTGCGGATGGTCACGATTGTCGGGGCGATCGCGGTCAGCTTTTTTCTCCAACTCGATACGGTCGAAATTTATGACAAACTGCGCCACGAACCAAAGCTCGTAGAAGCGCTGGTGAAAGCAGCGCCGGGCACGCTTGAGCAAGGCGCCGCTGTGCCGAGTCAAGTCGATGCCGATGCGCGCGAGAAAGCATTCGCCGATTTAAAGGAGAAAATCGATAGCACTGGATTTGAGTTGTTGCCGCGTGGTTGGTTCGCTCGCTGGCCGACCGAAAAATTGTGGTGGCTCAATCATTTGTTCGGGCTGGCACTAAGCGCAGGGCTGTTGACACTCGGGGCGCCGTTTTGGTTTAACCTGCTCAAGAACTTGACGAACCTTCGCCCGGCGGTGGCGAGTCTTGTTGAAAAACGGCCCACAAGCGCACCGGCATTGCCAGCCGCTCCGGCTACTCCTCCTTCACCAAGCTAACACCGCTAATTAACTCGAAGGTCAAAGCGTCGCTACACGCCAGAAGAATCGTGCGCGGTAGAGGTTTCGAACCTCTGACCCCTACCGTGTCAAGGTAGTGCTCTACCACTGAGCTAACCGCGCATGGGAGTCAGGAGTGATAACTGATCGGTGATCAGTAATCAGTCAAGACTCCCGAGAACTAATCGCAGGCACTGATCACAGATTAGATCGATACTGGACAACCAGAACACCTCAGACGAACATTTCGCTCCGCGTGAGCACACTTTTTTTCAAACGTTTTCTGAAGCGTCCTTTCCAAATCGCGTCGATTGTACCCAGCTCGAAGGCGATGGTGGAACGCGTGGCCAGTAAAATGGATTTCACGCAGCCGCGCGTCATCGCGGAGTATGGCCCTGGCGAAGGCGTGCACTCGCGTGAGATCGCGCGACGGATGACACCGGATTCGCATTTGCTCCTGTTTGAACTCGACGCACAGCTGGCAAGAGCATTGGAACGGCAATTCGCCGGCGATCGGCGGGTGCATGTGATTCATGGCGACGCGGCCTCGTTGCCGTACGAGTTGAAGCGCCGCGGATTCGCTTCATGCGATTACATTCTCTCTGGCATTCCGTTCAGTATTCTCAAGATCGAGAAGAAGCGCGCACTGCTGCGAAAGACGTACGATGCGCTTAAGCCGGACGGTAAATTTATCATTTACCAGGTCACCAATGAGTTGAGACAGCACGCCACTGTTTTCCAGCGCGACGAATCGGAATATTTTCTGCAAAATATCCCGCCAATGTTTATTACGGTGTTTCACAAAACACCGTCTGCACAAGGCGCTGGACGCACTTCTACGAAGTCGAAGAGTCGTTCGCGCCTCGCCGGCGTCGGCGCAGAGCGTTCGGCATGACGCAAAAACCGACGCGAATCGAAAAAGATTCGATGGGCGAGATGACCGTGCCCGCGCATGCTCTCCATGGCGCGTCCACTCATCGCGCAGTTTTGAATTTTCCGGTAAGCGGTTACCGATTTCCGCGGCCATTCATTCGCGCGCTCGGTTTAATTAAATGGGCGGCGGCGAAGGCAAACCACGATTTAGGGTTGCTTGACGCGAACCGAGCAACGGCCATCGCGCAGGCGGCCGAAGAAGTGGCCGAAGGAAAACTCGACGATCATTTTCCACTCGATATTTTCCAGACCGGCTCGGGCACTAGTACCAACACCAACGCGAATGAAGTGATCGCGAACCGGTCGGCTCAACTGTCAGGCAAATCGATCGGATCGCACGATCCTGTTCATCCTAACGATCATGTCAACATGGGGCAATCGAGCAATGACGTGATTCCCTCGGCGATTCACATCAGCGCCGCTGAGGAATTGAAGAATCATTTGATTCCGGCTCTGGAAAAATTGCACGGCGCGCTCGAAGCCAAGGCGAAAGAATTCTGGCACATCATGAAGATTGGGCGCACGCATTTGATGGATGCGACACCGGTGCGACTTGGGCAGGAATTCTCCGGCTACGGGCAGCAGGTCGCCTATGCAAAGGCGCGCGCGGAGAAAGCGATCGAAGCTTTGCGCGAGGTTGCGCTCGGCGGGACCGCAGTCGGCACCGGTCTCAATCGCCATATCGACTTTCCCAGGAAAGTGCTGGACCACATCAAACAGCGCACCGGGATAGCATTCTACGAAGCGAAAAATCATTTCGAAGCCCAGGGGGGCAAGGATGCAGTCGTCGAGGCCAGCGGCCATTTAAAAACTGTCGCTGTAACTCTGTTCAAAATCGCGAACGATATTCGCTGGCTCAGCAGCGGGCCGCGGTGCGGCATCGGCGAAATTCAACTGCCTGCCACGCAACCGGGCAGCTCGATCATGCCTGGAAAAGTAAACCCGGTGATGGCCGAGTCGCTCATGATGGTGTGCGCGCAAGTGATCGGCAACGACGTGACAATCACGTGGGCAGGCGCGAATGGAAACTTCGAGCTGAATGTAATGATGCCGGTGATGGCGCATGACATCCTGGAATCCATCCGGTTGCTGGCGAACGTGGTGGATATCTTCACCGAGAAATGCGTCCAAGGCATCGTCGCGAACGAAGAGCGTTGCCGCGAACTGGTGGAGCTTTCGATGGCCATGGTGACCAGCCTCACGCCAAAGATCGGCTACGATCGCTCGGCGGAAATTGCCAAGGAGAGCGCCAGGACTGGACGAACGGTCCGCGAGATTGCGCGAGAAAAAAAGATCTTGCCCGAAGACGAACTCGAGCGCGCACTCGACCCGCTCACAATGACCGAGCCAGGTGGAACGGGATCGGCGTGATGGAGCAATGGAGTAATGAACATTAAAGCGCGAAGCGTTGAAGCAAATCCTGTCATGTTGAGCGAAGCGAAACATCTCTGGTCGTCATTCGAGATTCTTCGCTCCGCTCAGAATGACAATACGGTTAACGTTTTAAGCATTTAACGCTTTCACGACTTAACGTCAGCGAAGCCATGGTTGCCAAACTCGAAGGGCCACAGTTTTCCGGCGGCGCGAACATCGCGATCAAGTGCCCGAGCCACACCTATGAGCAAACGGTGGCCTTTTATCGTGATACCCTGGGGCTGCCATTGATCGAGGAGGAAAAGGATGGCTGCATTTTTCAATTCGGCCCGAACCGGCTCTGGATCGACAGCGTGCCAAACCTGAGTCATCCCGATGTCTGGCTGGAATTGGAAACGAACGACACCGAAGCAGCCGAATCGTTTTTAAAAGTTCACGGCGTCTCGCGCCGCGACGAAGTCGAGCAGTTGCGTGAAGACTTTAACGGCTTCTTCATCTCCGCGCCAAATGGCGTCATTCATTTGGTTGTAGGACCGGAGGAAGTGTAACTCGAAGCACGAGTTCACAGGCCCTGTTAAGCGGAGCGAAACATCTCGGATTTCGGTCTGCCTAGATGAGCGTCAGAAAATAGATCAGAGATTCTTCGCTTCGCTCAGAATGACAAATGGGCTCTACGCTTCACCGGCTTGATGATGCGCACCGCGCCATCGTCCGACCCAGGTGCTCCAGCCGTAGAATCCCAGCGGCTGCACCAAACCTTCCGACACTAATGCATCTACGTCCGAGCGGCTCCGTGTGATCTTTTCGTTGGCATCAGTGCCGTATATGTCGTCGATCAGCATCCAGCTTCCCGCCGACAATTTGTCGCGATAGCAATCGACGTCCCTACGTTTGGCAGCGTCGGCATCGAGGATTAGCAGCCCAACTTGATCCGAGCCGAGTGCTTGACGGACAGCCGACATCGTTTCCGGCTTAAACGACTTTCCCTTGACCAATGTGACCATGTTTGCCACACGCTCCCGCGCGAGATTGCGTTCCAAGTCGCGCAAGATATTGCGAGTGCCGAGTCGTTTGTGTTTCACGCTCCCGCCGGGTTCGACCGCGATCAATTTCTTCTCCTGACCTGAATCGCGGACCCCTAATGCTGCGGCAATTGTTGCTCCTCCAACAAACGCACCGATCTCGAGAATCGCGCCGGAGCAAAGTCTCGCGAAGTGGTAAATCAAAATGAGAACGTCCACATGCAGCATGGAGTATTTGTCGCGAATCTTCATTAACTCCGAATGAGTGGGGTCGTGACGGTACGCCATCAACCTGTGCATCAGCTCCAGGCAGTCGTTGTGGCTAGCCGCCCGTGCGCGAGGTTTTTCGGGATTCACGGCTTCCGTTTGCTGTGAGGACTTCGCGATGCCGCTGGTGAACGCTTTGGGGCTGCTGTCGTGGCAGGCGAGACGGTCTCAACAGGAGTTGAAACAGGAAATGCGAACGTCGGCGCCGGTGATGGAGACGGTGTTCCTGACGCAGTTGACGAAGGAGACGGTGAAGGACTCGGAGTGGGAGTGGGGGAAGGGATAATGCTTTCCCAATGATGCAATGGCACGCTCGCGCCGCCGATTTCTTTTACCAGCGTTTCGCAACGCGCGTTGATTTTGTCCAAGTCAGGAGGACCAAATGGTTTCTCAGCCGTTCCCGAGAAAATGATGTAACTCACCTTCAGGTCGCTCACTGGCCGGTTGTAAGCTGTGGAAAGCGCGTTGAGCTCTTTTGCAATGCGCAATGACGCCTCGCCGACTTTGTCATTCGGACCTACGTCTCCGACGATGGCTGGATAGATCGCGTCGCCGAAAACCACGAGCGCGTAATCGCCAACTTTAACCGGATCGGGGCCGTGGGTAAAAGTGCCGGGCACCACAATGAATGGATCGGTCGCGCCGATCAGGAAACTAAACTTTTTCAGCGTGCCAATCTCGTTGCGTAGTTCTGCGATTGCGTTGCGCAGGTCGTGTTTGCGTGCGGGCGCGGTACTTGCCAG
>DASXOI010000064.1:0-2939 GCA_036494375.1 Candidatus Udaeobacter sp. | reverse complement strand
TGATGATTGCGTAAGCCATAGTTTCTCTGGGGAGAAAAAGACGCCCATAATTCCACAATTGACACGATTTGGCAAACGGAAAGGTCGAGGCAAGCGCTATTGGAAGTTTTAGCGCCAACGGCGCTGTCTCATCGCCAGCCTTGGGCACCGCCCAAGGAAACGATCGCGGAGATAAAACAAGCGCTGAAAGCGCGAATCAGGGAAACTTTGTCAATCCCAAACATCGTGGCTGAATGGCTTCGGACGATACGCCAACGAGGGACCAAAAGTGGTGAATCGCGCTTTCAGCGCTGACTCTGCTCGGGATTCACGATTCCTCGGGCGCTGCCGCAGGCTGGCGGTGAATTGCGCCTTTGGCGCTATGCAGCAGCTTTGTCGGGCGTGCCGACAAGGTCCGCATATAGGGCTTCATAACGCTGCGCAGACGCGTCCCACGAAAAATTGCGGGCCATGGCGCGTTTCATGAGGTTCGTCCAAAGGGCCTGGTCACAGAAGATTTGACGGGCCCGTTTCATCGCGTCCCAGAACGCGTCGCTTGAATATTCGTAACACAGAAAACCATAACCGCTGTCCGTTGTCGGATCGTAATCCTCAATGATCTCCTGAATTCCACCGGTCACGCGCGCGACTGGCAGTGCGCCATATTTCAAGTTGTACATCGCGCCCAAGCCTGCAGGTTCGAAGCGCGATGGAATCAGGCTGATGTCCATGCCTGCCTCGATCAAGTGCGCGACTTTCTCGTCGTAATCTTTTCGGTAAGCGAACTTGGTTGGGAATTTCCTGGCTGCGACCGCAAGCGCCGTTTCGAAGGCGGGATCGCCTTCCCCAAGGATGATTAAACGAACATCATCCCAAAGTAAGCGATCGAGGAGCGGCACGAGGATTTCGAAACCCTTTTCCTGCACTACGCGAGTCACCATTCCGAAAACTGGACCGCGCGGCCCGGGCGCGAGGTTCATTTGCTTCAGGAGCGCTTCACGACAGACCTTTTTTCCACGGAGGCGTTTCGCATCGTACCGCGCGGGAAGCAGACGATCGGACGCCGGATTCCAGCGCGTGTAATCCACGCCATCCAAAATTGCGGTGAGGCGATGCGCATTTTCACGCAACACGCCATCCAGGCCGCATCCACCTGCCGCAGTAAGGATTTCGCGCCGGTAGTGCTCGCTGACCGTTGTGGTTCGGTCGGCGTAGAGAATGCCGCCTTTGAGAAAATTCAGACGGCCAAAAAACTCCACACCGTCCAGCGTAAAAAATCGCTCCGGCAAATTCGTGAAATGAAAATCGACTCCCCAGAAGCTGCCCTGGTCAGCGACGTGATGGATGGTCAGAACCGTGCGGAAAGGCAGTCCCTGCGCATGCACAAAGACGGGCACCAACGCCGGCGCCCAATCGTGCACGTGCAGAATCTCCAATTGCGGTGTCAATCGCCGCGCCAATTCGACGATCGCTTTGGTGAAAAAAATGAATCGCGCGGCATTATCTTCGTAAGGCTTGCCGCGCTCGCCGTAAATTCCAACGCGATCAAAAAATTCATCGCAGCGGACGAAGAACAACTGCACGCCGCTGGCGCTTCGGCCTTCCAGGTATCGCGCAACGTGAGTAGTGTCGCCGACTTGCACTTCGACAGTTATCCCGGTGTCCTTCTTCTTAAATGCACGATTCTCTCGAATCTCACGATAGAATGGGAGCGCCACGCTGACCTCGTGTCCGCGATCGCGCAGAGCGCGCGGCAACGCGTCCATGACATCTACCAGCGCGCCCGCCCGTTGCATCGGGGGCCCTTCCGCGCTGCTCATCAGAATTCTCATTCGGCCTTCGCTATTGGGCGTTTTCTTAATTCTGCTTGCCCGACAAATATCGTTGTTTGACCCAAGCGAGCGCTTCATCAGCCGTCCGCAGGTGTCCTTCCAATTGTCGCGTCTCAATCGCCTCGAGGATCTCGCCAAATTCCGGGCCAGGTTTAAAACCAAGTGCGATCAAGTCATCACCGCGCACCAACGGCGGCGGAATGATTGGTTCGTTAGCGAATTCGTCGCGTTTGCGCATTAGAAACTGGTAATTGTCGAGCATGCGATGACTGCTTTCGCAGTCGACGCGGTGCAGCTCCAGCTCCTCGTTAAACGTTGGTCGCGCCATGAATCGCTTCAATTTGGCCATCCGCATCTTGGGCGTGTCCTTGAAAACCATGTGTTGCCTGACCATTTCAACTGCCGCTTCGATTTCAACTCCTGAGAAGCGCAACCGACGCATGATCGCCTCCGTCATGTGCGCCCCGATTCGGTCATGTTCGTTGAAACGAATGCGGCCAGTTTTATCCACCGTCGCGGTCACTGGCTTCGCCACGTCGTGAAATAACACTGCGAACACCAATGGAACGGAAACGTTTTCGGGGAGCATCGACAACATCAGCCGGGTGTGCACGAACACGTCGCCTTCGGGGTGAAATTGTTCGGGCTGCAAAACGCCTTTCATCGCTTCGATCTCCGGTAGAATTGCACCCATCAGGCCGCTGGAATCGAGCAGGTCCCACCCGCGCACACGATTCGGCGACAGAAAAATCCGCACCAACTCGTCGCGAATTCGTTCCGCGCTGATTTGATTGATTGAAGCCGCATTGGCTACAAGCGCGTCCCAGGTTCCGTTATCGATTTCGTAATCGAGGACCGCGGCGAAGCGCACCGCCCGAAGCATCCGCAAGCGGTCTTCGGCAAATCTTTTCGCCGGATCGCCAATCGCGCGGACTAATTTTCCAGCGATGTCGGTTTGGCCGCCCACAAGATCAATCACCTCACCCGCGACCGAATCGTAAAACATTCCGTTAATGGTGAAATCGCGTCGCTTCGCATCTTCTTCCGGCGAGGAAAAATGCACCGCGCTTGGGTGCCTGCCGTCGATGTAAGCGTCATCGGAGCGAAAGGTGGCCACCTCAAATTGAA
>DASXOI010000063.1:0-6640 GCA_036494375.1 Candidatus Udaeobacter sp. | reverse complement strand
TTAGCGTGGTGTTTCATACAAGATTTAATGTTCGCATAGCAAAATTGCGCGAGCGCTTTGGGCGTTGATTAGACGGTAGTCGCCGACAGCTGCGAAATTGTGAAATTCGCTCGTTGCTCACGTTCCCTCATGTGCTCGCGTCTCCGCGACTTCGTCAACTCTGAGGTTTGGTTTGTTGGTTTTGTGCGGCTTGATTTTTGATCCACGCTTCCACTCTTTCCTGGAGCAGGTCTAACGGCATCGCGCCGCCGTTCAGTATTTCGTCATGGAACGCCTTGAGATCGAATTTTTCTCCGAGTTGCCTCTTCGCTTCATCGCGCAGCTTGAGAATGGTTAATTGACCCATCTTATAAGCCAGCGCTTGTCCGGGCCACGCGATGTATCGGTCCGCTTCGGTCTGCGCCAGCGCGTCATTAATGTCGTTGGCGTGCATGTAATCGATCACCTGCTGGCGGCTCCAGTTTTTATCGTGAATTCCGGTATCGACCACCAGCCTGACAGCGCGAAGCATTTCTGAATTCAACCGGCCGTAATCAGAAACAGGGTCCTGGTAAAACCCGATCTCTTTGCCTAACACTTCGGAGTAGAGCGCCCAACCTTCGGCATACGCGGAAAAAAAACCGTGGAGCCGAAACTTCGGAAGGCCTTCCAGTGTCTGGGCAATACTGATTTGCAGGTGATGACCGGGAACGCCCTCGTGATAGGCAATCGCTTCATCGTCGACCAGGGTACGCTTGGTCGGATTGGAGACGGCAACAACGACGCGGCCGGGACGTTTCCCATCCGGCGTGCCTGGCACGTAATGGGTCGCGGCGGCTTTGGCGAATTCAGGGATCGGTTCCACTGTGACTGGCGACTTCGGCAGCAATCCAAATAGTTCTGGCAGCTTCGGCTCCATCTGGCGGATGTATTTTTTGTAGTCATCCAGAATCTGTTGCTCGCTGGTCGGCTTCCACTTGGGATCGTTGTTGATCGCCTCCCGGAAGCTGGCCAGGTCTTTGTATCCATGGCTTTGCGCCAGCTTCGTCATCTCGTCCGTAATACGCACAACTTCCTTGAGCCCGATCTCATGGATGTCGGCGGGCGGGACGTTGACGGTGGTCATCGTTTTCACTGCTTCGGCGTAGCGCCGTTTCCCGTCAGCAAGGCTTTCGATCGTAAGCTCGGTGCGTCCTTTCGGAGCGTATTCGGTGCGCAGGAATTCAGCGAATTTTTTATACGCCGGTAAAACATCGTCGTTAATCGCTTTTGTGATCTCGTCGGTCAGACGTTTCTTGTCCTGCTCGGAAAATTCCGCCGGAAATTTTTTGGTCGGTAATAGGAACGGGTTCGCGGCGATGATGCCGTCGCATTGGCCGGGGAGCTTTTCGACAACGATCTTAGGCGGCATCAGGTGATCCTTCTCGCCCTGCCGCATCACTTCGGCCGTTTGTTCGAGCACCCGCGGGATCTGGTGTAACCGGGAGATGTAATCCTGGTAATGCGGGACGGAGTCAAAAGGCACCGAGTTCGGCAAATCGGCCAACCGAGTGTGTATACCGTTTTGCTGGTGCACCGGCATCTCGTAATTCTTCAGCGCGTAGTTCACGTCTTCGCGTTCCAGTTGCTTTTCGAGGATGCGATGACTTAACTGGTCGCTGTCGCTCATGCCGTCGGTCGGGATTGCCTTTAACCGAGCAAGGAAGTCATCGGCTTCCGCGTGTTGCCGGGCGAGGTCCGCGAGCGAAACCTGTCCAAGCTGTGAGTTGTAACGGTAATCGCCGTATGATGTTGCCCGTTCCGGAAAATTTTTAAGGCCGGTTTGATAATACTCCTCAAAAAGCGCGTTCTGCTTTGCTATCCGATCCGCTGTCGTTTGCCCAAAAGCAGAGCACGCCAGCCCAAGAACCAATCCAAAAACCAGTTGTCGCATATTGGTGGACGCTAGCAGAATGGCGTCACCACGCACATTGTGATTACCGTTGTGCCTCTGAAAAACTGCGAATGCTGTCAGCATCCATCGGGCGTAGGTACAGGATCGCAGGCGACACGCCCGCTACAGCAGGAGGAAGGATTTACCTATGTTTTATGTTGATCCGCAGCAACCATGAGACGTTTAACCGGTTGACCGGTCACAAGTCCATCCACAATCGCCGTGACGTCCGCGACCGTGACGCGTCCATAGAAGAAATGATCTGGTTCGACTAAAATCGTCACTCCAGTGTCGCATTGATCGAGACAGCTCGATGTGCACACGCGCGCCTCGAGTTTTGCCAGTCCGCGCCCCGCAATCTCCTCTTTCAACCTTCTGTAGACTTCTTCCGAATCTTTGGCCGCGCAGCACCCTTTCGGGTTATCCTCATTCCGACGATTGATGCAGACAAAGAGATAGCGCTTGCGTTGCAGAGTGGTGAGAGTCGAACACGCCTGGCGGGACGTCAAAGGCCAAAGAATAGCCAATTGTGTTCTGACAATTACAGACGATAATAGGTGCCTCGGCTGCGATCTTCCGAAGCGCGATCAGGGTCCCACTCCGATTCGGAATTTAACTCCGTCAGCTGCTCGTCACCGCCAGCTAAATATGAAATCAAATCTAGTCAAAGCCGCCTCCGAAGTTATTCCCAATCCGAAAATCCTTGTGAACATGGTCTCCCAACGTGTTCGACAACTTTGTCTCGGTTCTCGACCGATGATCGAATTTGTTCCTGGACTGGGACACGCTGATATAGCGCTCTCAGAGATCGCCGCGGGGAAGTTGAGTTTTGAATTAACGCTAAAGCAGAATGGCACCGATGCGGCGACGCAGGTGGTTGAGTTTCCTGGCATCCATACGACGAAAGCGAAGAGAAAAGCGGCCTAACAAGTCGTGGTTTGCATTGCCGGGGTGATCGACGATCTGCTTCGCGCGGCCGCAGATATGCAAAAGAGAAATCAAGGAGGCGGTGCTCGCCCTCGGCTGTTAGTGTTGGTGGACGAATCGAACGTGGGGAGTTCGGTGCGAACGGCAGGGCGCGGGCTCGATTGGTTAAAGCTCCGCGATTTTCTGGGCGGCCCCAATACCGGACGCGATCTGGTCGAGATGGTTGTCTATGCGGGATTGCCGCCCGCTATTCCAATCTGGCAGGACGAGCGAGACAGGAAAAATAAGTTCGTCTATTGGTTGCGCTCCAATGGATTCATGGCGGTAACCAAAGATGGTGCACCCGCTGAAGAAGGTCATTACAAGGCGAACGTGGACGTGATGATGGCGATCGATGCGCTCGAGCTTTCGCTCGAGATGCGGCCTGATGTTGTGATTTTGGTCACTGGGGACGCCGATTTTGCTTATCTCGCTACCAAGCTGCGCCGGCACGGGATCCGCGTGGAAGTTGCATCAGTTGCAGCCAATCTCGGAAACATGTTGAGATCGGCCGCGAGCGACGTGATCGATCTGGCCCCGCTCTTCCGCACGTTCGAACTCAAGACAGTTCAGGATGCGGCGCCGCAGGTACCGAATCGAACGCCACGCCCGCAGCAACCGCCCAGACGCCGCCCTCGGTTTCGCTCCGTTGCTACGGGACGGCAATCGAACGAAAGTTGATTTTATGGGACACAGCAAAGGCAGAGACAACGCTAAGAAACGCGCAAGACGCCGGAAAAAGACTGATCGCCTCGCGCTCGCCAAACAGGCTTCTTCCAAGGCTCCGGCTCGCCAGGGAGAGAAAAACGGCGCGAAGTAGCGCCGGTCCTACTCCCCCGATTACGCAGCTACGTTCAATCGGTTTAGCTCCTATTCGAGGGGCAATGGACATGATGAAAGTTTCGTCAATGTCATTCTCGTAAAACGTAGCGAGTAGTTCGCTGCTGTTTTGGAGCTGAAGTCGAATAACGGCTCCCCGACACGGCGGGCAGGCTCTGCCGCGGCACTTACCGGCTCATCGGAAGACAATGATTGCAAGCGATCTGCGGGATCGCTCTAATCAGCGGCGGTGCAACTGCACACCCGACGCGATTTTCTTTCTCTTACCGGCAAGAGCCTCGGCCTGGCCGCGCTTTCTTCGACGACGGTTTCGTCATTGTTGAGAGATGTCGAAGCAGCGACGAAGGGCGTCGCGCATCTCACGCCGGAGGAAGCGGCGGCGGACGAAGATTATTGGGCCACCATCCAAAACTCGTTCAGCGTTACGCGCGGTATCATCAATTTGAATAACGGCGGCGTGTCGCCAAGTCCGCGGGTCGTTACGGAGGCGCTTGTTCGTTACATCTGGGAACAAGAGGACGCCACCGCTTACACGATGTGGCAAATTCTAGAGCCGCAATCGGAGACTATTCGCACCGGCCTGGCCGAGCTGTTCGGTTGCGATCGCGAAGAAATCGCAATCACGCGCAATGCTTCCGAGTCGCTCGAGACTCTGCTGATGGGCATGGATTTCAAACCCGGCGACGAAATTCTCACTACTACTCAGGATTACCCGCGCATGCTCACCACGTTGCGTCAGCGGGAGAAGCGCGAAAATCTCAAGCTTAAGCTCATTCAGATTCCGATTCCGGCGAAGAGCCTCAACGAGATCACTGCCGCGTTCGAAAAAGGAATCACCGACCGCACCCGGCTCGTACTCATCTCGCACATGATCAACATCACCGGCCAGATCACTCCCGTGAAAGCAGTCTGCGACACGGCGCGGGCACGCGGTATTGAGACCATCGTCGATGGAGCGCATTCCTTCGCCCAATTCAATTTCAAGCAGAGTGATCTAGGGTGCGATTACTTCGGCACAAGTCTCCACAAATGGCTGTACGCCCCGAAAGGGACGGGCATGCTTTACGTCAAGCGCGATAAAATCGACAAACTCTGGCCGCTTATGGCCGCTGAATCCAAGCAGGCATCCGACATTCGCAAATTCGAGGAGATCGGCACTCACTCTGCCGCGCCAAAGCTCGCCATCGGAGAGGCGCTCGTTTTTCACAATGGAATAGGCGGCAAGCGTAAGGAAGCGCGGTTACGTTACCTGTCGCGGTACTGGATGAACCGCCTCAAAGACGTACCGAAAATTCGATTCAACACTTCGTTCGATCCGAACCAATCATGCGCGATTGCAAATGTTCATATCGAGGGCACGAATCCCGAGGCTGTGACAAAATATTTTTTCGATAAGCACCACATCTTCGCCGTGCCGATCATGCATGCAGAATTCCAAGGTATTCGCATCACACCCAATCTGTACACCACGCTGGGCGAACTAGATCGATTTTGCGAGCAGATGGAACTGATCGCGCGCAAGGGATTACCTTCCTAACAAACCGAGCGCTATCTCTGCTCTTTCGCTTCCTCTTCGTCTTCTGAAGTAACTGCCTCGATCACGGTCGAAGATCGCCGCTACAGAGGCGAGCAGACACCCAACGCCAGCCCCGAAGGCTCGATTTCTTACGACCTCCCAGCCGATGGAATGCGTTGCTTTCTGTGAGAGTTATTGAGGAGGAATTGTATGCACAGACAAGGTGTGAAGAAATCGATTAAGGACCGATCGGGAAGAAGACAAAGCATGGCTGGGCTCGGTATGGTGACGAAAGGCTCAAGCGGACGACCGAAGGCCAGCCGGCCCGGCGCCCCGCGCGGCCACACAAGAGAGAACAAGACAACAAGCACAACTGTGCCCAGGGACGTGCCGAAAAATTTTTTGAGCAAGTTAGGCGAAATGCATACCGCTGAAAGAGAGCTGACGCTGGCACTACCACTCGTTGCGAAAGCCGCCAAATCGAAGGATCTAAAGACGCTGTTGCGCGTTCACATCAAGGAGACAAAGGGTCACGTAAAAGCTCTTGACGCGGTAGCCAAATCTCTCGGCAGAGAATTGCCGTCCGAAAGCTGCAAACAAATGACAAAGCTGATCGGTGAAGGCGTGAAAATTATCGCGAAACGTTTGGTCTCAGGAGACAAAGACCAGGAGCTGATCGGAGCCGGCCGGAAGATCGAGCAGTTTGAGATCGAAAATTACACACCGCTAGTCGCTGAGGCGGAGAGACTCGAGTTCACGCACGAGACGGCGTTGTTAACGTCGATTCTGAACCAGGAAAAGCTGGCGAATGAACTGCTGGCGGCGCTGGGGCAAGGAAAAGGTCCACTCGATAAGCTGGTGAAAAAAGTTGTTCTTGAACACGCGGGGGCGTCGACGTCTGCAGCCCGGGCAGCCCAGGCATTTACGTAAGGCGAAACTTACGCATTAAAAGGTCCTAATCGTTCCGAGATTTCGCCGGCTTCTGCGGCGCGACGTTACAATCTTTGCAGCAACTGAGTGAGATCGTGACGAAAGTTTGTCTCGGAGCTGTTGTAGCCAGTGTGGGTCAATCGTACATGGCCAGTGCGATCGATGACCACCAGATTTGGAAACCCGTTCAATCCAAATGCGTGCATTGTGGCCTGTTCAGGATCAAACGCGACCGGCAGCGATGTGCCGATGCTGTGCAAATGCCCGGAGTCGGTGGGGCGTATCGCCGCCTTTGTTGGTTCCAACCAGCACGAATTCAACGTCGCGCCTTGTCTGTAGATCGACACGAACACGCTCCAACTCCGGCAGTTCAGCGATACATGGAGAACACCAGGTGGCGAAAAAATCGAGTACGAGAATTTTGCCGGCTGTCGCGTGAGTCGGCACCGGACTCTGGCTGATTGGTTCCAAAGTGA
>DASXOI010000062.1:0-1559 GCA_036494375.1 Candidatus Udaeobacter sp. | reverse complement strand
CGGCAATGGCGGGCTACTCACCGCTGCGGGCAACGATTATGGTTTTGATGAGGTCTTCGCTCGCCAGGTAGCGGCATTTGGGCTGCAGGGTGACGTGCTGATTTGCCTAACGACTTCCGGTAAATCCAGAAATGTCGAGCGCGCGCTGGAACAAGCGAAAGCCCACAAGCTGAAAACGATTGCCTTCCTCGGTCGCGACGGCGGTTCAACTATTGGCATGGCCGATGTCGATCTTTTGGTTCGCAGCGAATCCACCGCCAGAATTCAGGAAGCGCACCAGCTTCTGCTCCACGTGTTATGCGAGACGATTGAATCCCGTTTAGCTCCGTAGAGGTGCGTGTGGGCCGCAATTGCAAGCGAAGGAAGTATTCGACGCGATTGAACCCCCCCAATGAATAAACAGCATCCGATTGCAGGGCGTCGCGGTTCCGTTTTTGGAACAACGGCGATACTTCGGCTCGGGTGGATGCGCTCGTTCAAGGCTTTCCAGCAGGCAAGTTCCGGCGTCGCGGCGCTGATCCGTTCTCTACCTATGAGATGTGGTCCAGAACGTTGTGCTCTGAGCTGCTGTCAATAACTCAACTACTTCCCTAGGGCGGGTCGCCCAGTAACCCTAGGTCAAAAATAAGCGCTCAATCAGAGGGTTGTCCTGATAGACGAAACGCTCGTTTATTCTATCCTTGGTGCCTCTTCACCACACGGGACGAAGAGAGAAAACAGAGAATTTTTAACTCGTTGAAAACATTCTCCCCTGAGCCTTTCCCCCCAGAACTTTTCAGTCTTCGAAAGATTTCTCGCCGACGTCGCTCCAGAATTTCCGGAGAATCAACGCGAGAAACGCCAGCATTTGCAGCCTTCTCCTAGCCTCGTCGCCTTTTCATGAGTTCCGCCCGCTTTGCTCTTTCAGAGGATGCGCAAAAGGAGCCTGTGGTCTGTCCGCAGTGCGAATCGCGATCGAGCACCAAACGGGGACTTTGTTTGAGCTGTCTGCTTTCTCAAGGCCTGTCGGAGGAAACTACGACGGAGATGAGTCAAAACGGCGAGGGCCCCCACGCGGAAACCCTTGAGGATGTGCTGGGTGAAATCAGCGTGCGCGACGCCAACTGGCGGCTGGGTAATTATCAGATTCTGGAAGAAATCGGGCGTGGCGGGATGGGCGTGATCTATCGTGCGCGGCAACGGCACTCGCGTCGAATCGTTGCGCTAAAGCGCGTCCTTGCCTATCACGCGGATTCCCAGGAAACGCTGGCGCGTTTCCGGCGTGAAGCGGAGGCTGCAGCCCACCTCGATCATCCAAATATTTTGCCCATTTATGAAGTGGGCCAGTGCGAGGATGAGCTTCCGTTCTTCAGTATGAAGTTTGCCGCTGGCGGCAGCCTGGTCGAGGCTGCACCAACTCTTCCCGGGGAACCACGCCGTGCCGCGGCGTTGATGGCTAAAGTCGCCCGTGCGATTCAGTACGCCCACACCAGGGGCATTCTGCATCGGGATCTGAAACCGGCGAATATTCTGCTCGATGGACACGGCGAACCGTTGGTTAGCGATTTCGGTCTGGCTAC
>DASXOI010000061.1:0-2235 GCA_036494375.1 Candidatus Udaeobacter sp. | reverse complement strand
AGGTGGATGCGATAGCAGAAACATCGGACGCGTCCGCAACGAAAAAGAGCGAGAAGTGAACAGATTTGTAACCATTCATCGACGCGGATAAACCGAATTTGCATGAATGACGAAAACCGAATGACGCATGACGAACTAAATCCGAATGACGAAATCCGAAAGGAGTCGGTGATAGTACGACGCTTCGTCATTCGGGCTTCGACATTCCTTCGACATTCGACATTCGAGCTTCGTCATTCGTCTCATTCGTAGCGGAGCGCTTCGATGGGGTCGAGCGCGGCGGCTTTGCGCGCTGGATAAAAACCGAAGAACACACCGACGGCTGCGCTGAATAAGAATGCGATTGCGATTGAGCTGATAGAAATAAGGGTTGGCCAATGTGCGTAGCTCGACAGGACTCTGGATGTGGCGATGCCGCAGATAATTCCGATCACGCCGCCGACGGAACTGAGCGTTACCGCTTCGATCAGGAATTGTGTGAGAATATCGTTCCCGCGCGCGCCCACAGCCATTCGCACACCGATCTCGCGCGTCCGTTCGGTTACGCTAACGAGCATGATGTTCATGATGCCGATGCCGCCCACGAGCAATGACACGCCTGCGATTGCGCCGAGGAGCACAGTCATCACCCGCGAAGTAGCCGTGGCGGCTTCGGCGATTTCCTGTTGTGTGCGCACGGTGAAATCGTCATCGCGGCCGGGGCGAATGTTATGCCTTTGTCGAAGCAACGAAATAATTTGTTGCTGCGCGGCTTCGACCTGGCGGGCGTCGCCAATCTGCGCGTCGATGTTGCGCAACGTAGTGCCACCGATCACTCGTTTCATCGCGCTGGTGTAAGGCATGACGACTATGTCGTCCTGGTCCACGCCCTGAGGGCTGAGTCCTTTCGATGTCAGCACACCCAGAATCGTGAACGGCACGTTCTTAACCCGCAAAATCTGGCCGATCGGATTTTCGTTGCCGTAAATTTGCATCGCCGTCGTCCGCCCAATCACGCAAACCTTATTGGCGCTGCGCACATCCTGCGCTGTAAACGGCACGCCATCGGCCAGCGGCCACTGGCGAATATCGAAGTAATCGGCTGATTCTCCGTAAATCCGTGTAAACCAATTTTGATTTCCAGCCGCCACCTGCGTGGTCGAAACAACTTCTTCACTTACAGCGATGACACCGGGCACTTCTCGGCGGATTGCTTCCGCGTCTTCAATTTTCAACGTGCCTGCGCCGCCCCAGCCAGTGCGGATGCCGCTGGAAGTTGTGCTACCGGAAAAGATCAGGATCACATTTTCACCCAGACTGGCGATCTGTGATTCCACCTGTGCCTTTGCGCCGTTACCGATCCCGACCATCGCGATAACCGCGCCGACGCCAATGATGATACCGAGCGCGGTAAGCACCGAACGCATCTTGTTTCGCCGCAGTGCGCGGTAGGCAACGTTAAATGTGGGACCGATGCGCATGGATTCCGTGAATCGTTAGATCGTGGATCGTGGATCGTTAGATGGATTCGGCGGCGTCGCTATCATTTTGCAGCTGCGTTTTGGCATCCGAACGCTGGGTCACGAACTGATCCTCCCGGATCAACCCATCGCGCATAAAAACGTTGCGCTTCGCGTATGCGGCGATGTCCTGCTCGTGTGTAACCATGATGATGGTGATGCCGTGCTCGTTGAGTTGCTGAAAAATCGCCATGATCTCGATGCTGGTGCGGCTATCGAGATTTCCGGTCGGTTCATCTGCCAGCAACACCTCTGGATCGTTAATCAACGCGCGTGCAATCGCGACGCGCTGTTGCTGACCGCCGGAAAGCTGACTGGGGAAATGATCTTCTCGACCTGCGAGGCCGACCGATGCAAGCACACGATCCGCTTTTTCGCGGAGTTGCGCGTGTGACAAGTGTTGTGCGCTGTAAATCAGCGGTAGTTCCGCATTCTCGCGCGCCGATGTGCGGCTTAGCAGATTGAAACTCTGAAACACGAAACCAAGCTGGCGATTGCGAATCTCCGCGAGCTGATCGCGATTCAGTCCCGAAACGTCTGCGTTATCCAGGAAATACTGCCCGGAACTCGGGCGATCGAGGCAACCGAGGATGTTCATCAGCGTCGATTTGCCCGAGCCGCTCGCGCCCATTAACGCGACGAATTCGCCTCGTTTGATTTCCAGCGACACGCCGCGCACGGCCGGCACTTCCATTTCGCCGGTCCGATAAATCTTGTGCACGTTGAGGAGCCTAAC
>DASXOI010000060.1:0-7529 GCA_036494375.1 Candidatus Udaeobacter sp. | reverse complement strand
CGGCGCTTCGGCTCTGACCCAGCCGTCATTGGCCGAGCGCTTACGCTCAATGGCGAGAGCTACACGGTCGTAGGTGTAATGCCGCGGCTGGTGCAACTGCCTGGCTACGAAAACGTGAGTGATCAGCTATGGGTACCGATTGCGTTCCCGTCGGAGGAAGCCGCGCAACGTGGCAATCATTTCCTGGAAGTAATCGCGCGAATGAAACTCGGCGTCACTCTGAAGCAGGCGCGAGCTGAGATGGAAACGATCGCTGCGCGACTTGAGCAGCAGTATCCGGATTACAATATGCGAATAGGCGCGGTCGTGGTTCCGCTCCACGAACAGGTTGTCGGCGATATTAAACCGGCGCTCCTGATTTTGCTCGGTGCAGTCGGGTTTGTGCTCCTCATCGCTTGCGCAAATGTCGCCAATCTGTTGCTGGCGCGCGCTGCTGCTCGGCAAAAGGAGATTGCGGTTCGCCTGGCACTCGGCGCCAATCAGTCGCGCCTCATCCGACAATTTCTGACGGAGAGCGTATTACTCGCGATGTTGGGAGCAGGATTAGGTTTGCTGCTGGCATTCTTCGGCCTCCGCGCACTTAGAATATTCATTCCTGCAAGCATTTCGCAGGCGGAAACAATTAACATCGACGCCAGAGTGCTCATCTTTACGGCATTAATCGCTGTG
Source organism: Candidatus Udaeobacter sp. (assembly GCA_036494375.1). Classification (GTDB taxonomy): domain Bacteria; phylum Verrucomicrobiota; class Verrucomicrobiia; order Chthoniobacterales; family UBA10450; genus Udaeobacter. Next base: position 6,860 of record DASXOI010000060.1, on the reverse strand, counting down.
GTGACTGGAGTCGCATTCGGTCTCGCGCCCGCCATTCAAGGATCGCGTTTGAACTTGAACGATACGTTGAAAGAAGGCGGCCGTGATTCGGCCGGCGGCAGCAAAGGAAATCGAGCTCGAAGCCTGCTGGTGATCGGCGAGGTTGCCGTTTCCTTCGTGCTGCTGATCGGTGCCGGGCTTCTGATCAACAGCTTTTTTCATCTACGGAATCTCGATCCCGGATTTCGTGCCGATCACCTGCTGACGATGAAATTAGATCTCTCGGAAGTGAAGTATCCCGACCGTGAACGACGCGCAGCATTCTTCGATGAAGTCATGCGACGTCTTCACGAGCTGCCAGGCGTGCGGTCAGCTGCTGTCGCCGGTAATCTGCCGCTGACATACAACGGCGATTCCATGACGATTGGTGTGGAAGGAGTGCCAGACCCGCAGCCTGGACAACGGCCCGATGTAATCTTCCGTGCAATCGGTCCTGGTTACTTTAGTACGATGGGCATTCCAGTCGTCGGTGGCCGAGATTTCACCGATCAAGACAATGCCGACGCGAAAGACGTGGTCGTAATTAGCGAAAAAACTGCACAGCATTTCTGGCCCGGCCAGGACCCAATTGGCAAACGACTGAAGCCAGGCTCGAGTACGTCTAAAGGCGATTGGTGGGAGGTGATTGGAATCGTCAAAGATGTTCGTCAAAATGATCTAATCGCCCCACCGAAGATGCAAATGTACTTCAGCTTTCGGCAGCTGAAAAACATCGCCGCCAATGCGCTTGTGGTACGAACAACTGTCGAGCCGATAAGCCTCGCCGGTTCAGTGCGTAACGCGATCTGGTCGGTGGACAAAGATCAAGCCGTTGCAAACATCGATACGATGGATCACATCGTCGCGAAAGCAGTCGCAAGGCAACGCTTCAGCATGCTGTTGTTAGGCGTGTTCGCGGCAGTGGCACTCCTGCTTGCCTCAGTCGGAATTTACGGCGTCATGAGCTACTCCGTCGCACAGCGAACGCGCGAGATTGGGATTCGCATGGCGCTCGGCGCGCGGCGAGCCGATGTTTTGCAAATGACCGTCGGGCAGGGACTCAAGCTCGTGGGAGCAGGTATGATCCTCGGCTTAGGCGTGGCATTTCTTCTGACGCGCGTCATGGCAACTCTACTTTATGGAATCAGTGCAACGGACCCGCTCACGTTCATTGGCATCTCTGTGGTGCTGCTCGCAGTCGCGGTCCTCGCGAGTTACGTCCCGGCGCTTCGCGCGACGAAGGTCGATCCGATCATCGCATTACGCGCCCAGTAGACGCGGCGCGATACCCGTTAGAGCATTTTATGAAACTGTGGCCGCTGTAGCCACAGCCCTGTGGGCCGTCCTTCCCCGGAATCCGAAAGCAGTGCCAATGAACCGGCCATAGGCCGGGGGCTACAAGATTTCCTAAAATGCTCTAGACCAGGCACTGCCGAATCGCCTCCGCAGGCAGTCTGCCCTGTAGGCGAAGATGCGTTCCACGTCTGGGCGCACGACCAATTTGTGCAGGAGCCAATCAAACGGAACAGCGTACCGCACATCGTCGCACACAAGGGTGCTTCCATTTCGCGGTTGAAACCGGTGCGCATGAATCCAAAGCCGGTAGGGACCGCGGATTTGTTCATCTACGAAATGGTGTGGCGGTTCCCACTCGGTGATTTCGCTGCGCCACAGAACAGGAAAACCGCGGACGCGCAGCTTGTAATCGATGACTGTGCCAACGTGCATCTCAATCGGTTGGCGCGTGACGGTCCGAAAGCTCAACCATGGCGGTGTGATGGAATCGAGATTGGCTGCATCCGAGAAAAACGCGAACACCTCGTGAATTGGCCGAGCCAGCCAGATTTCGCTGCTGAAGTGGTGAATACGCATTGATTGATTCGTTTAACTCGCGCCGCGTGCCGCCGAATGAAAGCGGTCGAACCTCAACGTTCAGAATGGTGTACTCCCAGCTCGCTGAATATTATCTGGCCCATGTTGAGCACGATCGTTTTGTTTGTTGCAGTAACGGCGGCGGCATTCGCCGAAAGCTCAGATAAGGAACAAGCACAAATCTGGAATTTAGAGAAAGGGTACTGGGACTACGTGAAGACCAATGATCTGGAGAAATATCGCGCCCTCTGGCACGAAAACTTTCTCGGCTGGCCATTTGTCAGCGCCGCACCTGTGCGAAAGGATCACATCACAGACTGGATCACTGCTAACACGTCCAAAAGCATCACGCTTCAGGCGTACTCGATCGAGCAGCTCGCGATTCAAGTAACCGGCGATGTCGCGATGGATTATTATCGAATTAGGGCAACGTGGGCGAACAGCACCGGCGCCGAAGTCAAGACCGACAGAATCCGGATCACGCACACGTGGATCCGAACGCACGGAACCTGGCAAATCATCGGCGGCATGTCCTCGCCCGTGGATGCCAATGGTCAGTAGCAACAGAACTCATTCGTCCCGACGGAAAAAGGCCAGGCCGAAAAACGACCTGGCCTTTTGAGCGAGATAGCTCGCACTAAATTTGCCGGGCAGCGGATCTATTTCCCGCCCTTTGGCGCAGGAGGAACGACAACCTCCTTGTGTTGCGCACAAGCCCCAAGTCCCAACCCCGTGACCAAAACGGCCATTACCACGATCATTTTCAAAAATTTCAATCTATCTCGCCTCCTTTCGCAGCAAGTTGCTCCGGTCTGTTTAGGCAGGGAACCAGGGGGAAGCAATGCTTTTCTTAAGTTTTTTGAGCCCTGTGCCCGACGGCTTTATTTCGAATAGCCGGTTGTCCCTGCGCTTGTGGTGACAGTCTCCTTCCTTTGAGCGCAAGCACCAAAGCTCAAAGCAGTAGCCAAAATAGCCACGATCATAATCGCTTTTATCAATTTCAATCTATATCGCCTCCTTTCGTTGCAAGCTGCACTGCCCGTGTAGGATCACACACGGACAACAACGTTTTTGTCAAGTTGTTTGGATGTATTGCCCCGGCGATTCGATCTAAACCCAAGCCCAGAAGTCGTATCATGTTGGGCGAAGCGTAGCGCCTCAGACTTATGGATGGAGACGGCGCGCCCTCGCGCCATTTCTTCAAGCACTAACCGCGACGAGGGCGTCGCGGCCCCAATCGCACACTGCGCGCCGCTCAGGATAAGTTCGATACGATGAAATCGTGATCACGGCTCGATTACGACCGCCGTACCCTCATCGACCATTTCGAATAATTCCATCACGTCGTCGTTACGCATCCTCACGCAACCGTGACTCGCAGCCGTGCCGACTTTGTGCTCGTGTGTGGTGCCGTGAATGTAGACGAAGCGTTCGCGTGTGTTCGCATTGTGCTCGTCCAGTCCGTCCAGCCACAAAATACGTGTGGTGATCAGGTCGTCCGTCAAAGGATGCGCGTCGTCGGGCTGAAGCGGAACGCGGCCCACGAAAACGGTTCCGCGCGGCATATCCCTTCCGATCTTCTCCGCCACGCGAAAACGGCCGGTCGGCGTTTTGAAGCTCCCCTCCTCCGTCCCGATCCCGAATCGCGACGTGGACACGGGGTAAGTGCGGATAGGCTGTTCATTCTCTTTTACCGTGAGCTGCTGGTCACGAATTGAGACGTGAATGCTTTTCATCGGACTTTTCTGGTAGCGACAATTTCTCTTACAGCGTTACAATCGACATGCTCATGGGAGGTTATCACATCGCTGTAGTAGGCGCGACCGGCGCCGCCGGCACTGAATTGTTGCGCGTACTAGAACGGAGAAATTTTCCGGTCGCAACTCTGCGTCCGATTGGTTCGGCACGTTCAATCGGGAAATCCGTTCAATTCTGCGCTGACTCCATCCCGATAGAAAAACTCGATGCGGCATCGTTCGACAAAATCGACATCGCTTTCTTCAGCGCTGGCGGCGATGTGTCCCGGAGCTTTGTTCCGATCGCGTGCCAGGCAGATGCCATTGCAATCGACAAATCTTCAGCATTCCGAATGGAGCCGCATGTGCCGCTGATCATTCCTGAGATTAACGCCGAGGACGTGAGACTTCATCGCGGAATCATCGCGAATCCAAATTGCACAGCAACCGTGATGCTCATGGCGCTGTATCCATTACATAAGATTTTCGGCGTGCATCGGGTTTTCGCTGCGACGTATCAGGCCGTCTCTGGCAGTGGCAGTCGAGGTGTTGAAGAGTTGACCGGCCAAACCAAGATGTGGGCGGACGATCAAGAATCGTGTAGTCGTCCCCCTGCGGGCGACGTAAAGGAAATGGCCTCCGACCAGCCGGGATCATCCGTCTCCGCTAAGGCTACGGCGCACAGGCCGCCCCCGGCTACAGACTCTGACTCGGCTACTGTTTTTCCACACCGGATCGCCTTCAACGTGCTGCCACATGTCGATTCTTTCCTGGAAAACGGTTACACCAAGGAAGAAGTAAAAATGCAGGATGAAACGCGCAAGATCATGCATCTGCCGGAGCTGCGGGTTTCAGCGACATGCGTGCGCGTGCCGGTCTATCGCGCGCATTCAGTTGCCGTCACCGCTGAATTCGAAAAACCCGTTTCGGTGGAACAGGCGCGCGAAATTCTATCGAAGGCGCCAGGATTGGAGCTGGTGGATGAACCGGATAGCAATGATTATCCCATGCCGCTCAAGGTGGCCGGAAAAGATAATTGTCAGGTTGGCAGGGTGCGTCTGGATTGCGCATTGGAAAACGGGCTGTCGTTTTGGGTTTCAGGCGACCAACTACTCAAGGGTGCGGCGTTGAACGCGGTTCAGATCGCTGAATTGCTGTAGCCAAGGAGTGACGGCTTCCCAGCCGTCATTTTGAAATCGACGGCTGCCCAAGCTGTCGTTCCTTTAATCGCGACGCCGCAGGGACACCTGGAAAAAAACGGCTCCGGAGTTTTCACTTCCCGGAGCCGCTGGTGTTGTTGCGCGAAATTATTACGGATGTGGCGGTGGCGTTTCTTTTGGTTGCCTCTTTCCAGCTTCCGGCTGCCCGTGGGCTTGACCGTGATCCGCTGCGGCAGGCGCGCCACCTTGCTGCCGCTGCTGTGGCGGCTGGTGCTGCTGCGGCGGAGGAGGCTGACCATTAGCGCTCTGCATTCTTTCTCGTTGGTTTCTCGGTTCACTCGCGGCTGCGCCACCAGGAGCTGCCGTGACCGGTTGCCGCAATCCAGATGGCGCACCGTTTCCACGCTGCTGATGTTCAGCTGCGCCCAAAGGCGCCGGCGTGCCGAATCGTATGCGTTGATCCTGACCCTGCGGCGAAGTCTGCCCTGGGCCACCGTGCGCGGGATCTGGCTGCTCAGTTGGTCGTCGCACTGGCTGATGATCGCGTTGTTGCTGCTGCGACGCTGGGCCTTCGAGAGCTGACCGCGGTGTTGGTCTCGCTGCTCCGGTCGGCCGGGGCAACGGAGATCGCGCGCCTTGTCCAGCTCGGCCTCCGCCGCGTTCAAATGGCGATGGCGAAAGGCCTTCGCGCGGTCCTGACGGCGTGACCGTAACACCGGGACGAGCTCGTACGCCTGGTCTGCTGCCTTCACCCGGCGACGGCGACATGCGTCTTGCGCCTTCTCCTGACACTGCTGTAGCTCCGGGTCGTGGCCGCACGCCAGGTCTGCCTTTTCCGCGCTCAACCGGCAAAGGCGAACCGCCTAACAAGGGTGCCTGTGTTGCGCCCGGGGCCACGCGACCCGCTCTGCCGCCCGGTCCAGGTGAACCCGCTGGGCCACGATCCGCGCCCGCTGGACTTGTCCCTGGCCCTGGCGCCGGACTGCCTTCTTCGCGGGCCGCAGCACGCGTCGGCGGCGGAACATTCTTTGGATTTTCGGCTTTAATTTTTTGTTCCAGTTCCTCCTTGTTAGGCACGCCCTTCCAGCCGCGCTCGATCTTTGGCTGTGCAACCCTCGCCTTCACCGCTGGCGGTTTTGCGGCAGGGGCTGCTTTCGCCAGCCTCTGCGGAGCGGCTACGAGCAGTTTGTTCCCCTGCACCTTGGTGAGCGTTCCCGACTTAATTGCGGTCGTTAGGTTAGTCGGCGCCTGCCGCTCGATCGCCAGCCGCTGAATCGGACGGCTCGAGTATCTATTCACTACTGCGTAATCCGGCCCGTAGTTATAGACGGTGTTGTTCTGAACGTAAATGTTTGTCACGTTCACCGTGTTCGTGATGTAAGTGATGTTCTGGGCCGGCGGGATAATCCGGTCGCGCAGAACCGGCTCACCGATGAACCGCACATCGCAGAAGTTGTAATACTCCGGACCGATATCGTACGTCACATCAACGTTCCCGCCGATAGGCTGGTTTTCATAAACAACACCCGGTCCGCGTGGCGGCAAAGGCGCCCAACCGATATAATCGCCACCAGTCCGCCATGACACCCAAGCGGGTCCCCAATCCAGGTCTTCTCCTGGAAACCACACCCAGCCGTAGTCCCCGAGATTGGCCCAGCGCCCGTAGTGATACGTGGCCCAACCGAAATCCTCGTAGCTGATCCAGGTCCATCCATAATCGGTGTACGCCCAGTAGCCGTCGGAATATGGACGCCAATTTGGGTCCCTCACCACGACATCCGGCTGCCAGCCGTAGCCATAGCCTTCCACATCAATCCAGTTCCCACCGGAAAGATTGTCGTAAATAAAATCCATCGATACGTCCGCTCCCCGCGCCTGCGGAAGAGCAGACACAACAAAAGCCAGCATGCTTAATGCGAAGAAAATTTTTTTCATATTGGGTAGTAATGTAGGCGTTCGACTTTGCCGTCTCGGCATTTATTCAACTTCTAATTCGCAACGCGCATCGGCCGTGCGCGGGTTCGAACGCGCTGATGCGGAGAAACATCCAACCACCAATCGACACGAATTGACA
>DASXOI010000059.1:0-6826 GCA_036494375.1 Candidatus Udaeobacter sp. | reverse complement strand
TCGGCGAGGTCGGGATTATGGCCGTTCTTGGTGGCCGACCCCCGGACGAGTGCAGACCAATACGAGATCGTTTTTTCCTTTGCTGTGGCGGGCAGATCTTCGCCTGTCGAAAGGACAGGTGCAGCCGCACCAATCGCGCTGACCGGCGCCATGTAAATGTGTTGCGTGGCGATGACAATGAGCGCGCCGGCGGATCCTGCGTTTGTGTTAATGAACGTGTATGTCGGGATTTTGATGTGGTTAAGCGCATTCACGATCTCGGTCGCTGTGTCGAGGCGGCCGCCGTACGTGTTCATGTCGAAAACAATGGCGGAAGCGTTGTTGCTCTCGGCTGTTTTGACCGCTCGCCGTAAAAACGCCAGCAACGACGGTGCGACTTCACCGTGCAAAGGCACCACGACGACATCGCCTTTCTCAATGGCCTTGCGCGCGGGAGCTGGCGCGGCAACGCCAAATACAAAAGCGAGGTATATGCTGATCGCAAACATCTTCATCTTTCAAGTTGATCAAGCGTGGATAAGCTTGCCAGTTTTCCTGTGGCAATTCCATCAGAAACAATTGAACAAATCGCCGCCGGGAACGATATCGTCGACGTCATCGGTTCATATTTTCCGCTGAAGCGCGCCGGGGCGAATTTCAAGGCGCTCTGCCCATTTCATCAGGAGAAAACACCATCGTTCACGGTGAGCCCGAGTCGGCAGACATTTCATTGTTTTGGCTGTAGCGCTGGCGGCAGCGTTTTCCGGTTCGTAATGGAATATGAGCACGTCGATTTCCCAGCAGCCGTGCGCAAGCTCGCGGCCCGCGCCGGGATCACCATAGTCGAAGAACGTGGCGCGGCAGATGAAGATCGACAGTACGAGACGCGCCGCAAATTACTAAAGTTACATGCCGAAGCTGCTGAATGGTTCCACGAAAATCTGACCAAGCGGGAGGTCGGAGAACCGGCGCGGAAATATTTGAAGCAACGCGGAATCACTGGTGAGATCGCGAAGCGTTGGCAGCTTGGTTACGCGCCGGATGAATGGGACGCGTTCGGCAGTTGGGTACGCGGGCAAGGCTATGACACGCGCGAACTCGTTGCGAGCGGCCTTGTTAAAACGAAAGACGACGAACAAACATCAAATTTCGATCCTCGAAGTTTGTATGATCGTTTCCGCGGCCGGATTATATTTCCCATCTGCAACCGAGAAGGTGAAGTGATCGCATTCAGCGGGCGTTTGCTGAAAGAACAGGAAGGCGCGGCGAAGTACCTGAACTCACCGGAGACACCGCTTTTCAAAAAGGGGAACGTCCTGTTTGGATTGCATAAATCTAAACGCGCATTGATCGAGGCGAACTGTGCCATTGTGTGCGAAGGCCAGCTCGATTTGATTAGCTTATTCGAAGCAGGCATCACGAACGTCGTCGCACCGCAGGGGACGGCGTTCACGGAAAATCAGGCGCGCATCCTAAAACGTTTTGCTGAAGAAGTGGTCCTATGCTTCGATTCGGACGCAGCCGGCGCCAAAGCGGCGGAGCGCTCGCTCGATGCACTGCTGGAAAACGATTTTATCATCCGCGTCGTGGAGTTGCCGCCGGACGAAGACCCGGATTCGCTTGTTCGCCGCGAGGGAAAGGCGCAATTCGATGAACGCGTAGCGAACGCGCGAGATTTTTTTGAGTATCGCATCGAGCGAGAGATCGCGAGCATCCACTTGACTTCCATGAGCGCAAAAATTCAAGCCGCGCGCAATTTGGCGGCGACGGTGTCGCGAGTGCACGATCCGGTTCTACGGGGAGAGGTAATCAGCAAAGCGTCGGCGCGGCTCGGTGTTGCGCCTGCCGATTTTGAATCACTTCTGGCAAAGCAGGCTCGCGTGCCAGCTGGTCGTGGGGACTCGAGCACAATTGAAACTCGTGCCGCGGCCAGTCCGCCGCATGATATTGTGATGCTTTGCCTCCTGGCGTTGCGCAATGCAGATGCCCGCAATTTTCTTCAGGCGCAAAATTGGCGTGAGATTCTCGAGCAAATACCGGACACCGACATTCTGATCCGGATTTTGGAAAGTGAATTCCAACCGGATGACACCGCCTCGCTGAACGCGTTCATGGCTACCCTTTCGCCAGAGGAAGAACGGCTCATTTCCGCATGGCTGATGCAAAAGATGCCAGCGGCCACGGAGCCAGTGGTCGAAAAGTGGTGGTACGGGACCTGTCAAAGTGTGGTGCGTCGTCGTTTGGAAGTCGCAAAAAACCGGATCAAAGTGCCCGGGTTGAGCGCCGGTGACGTCCTAAATTTGCAAAAACAAATTCTTGACCTGCAGGAACAGCTCCACGAATTTCCTCGGCCCGTCGGCGGAGGAGACGTGTAGATGTCTTCAACTGCTGCGTGGCAGGCCGAAGGTCCTAGACCAAATTCTTAACCAAACAAACTTGGCCAGGCATTCGAAACGAAGGGGGAGCAGCCGACAGTCGTCGGCTCGTCGGCTTAAAAGCAGCCGTGGCCGCAATGTACCGAAAAGACGTTTGAATTCGCAAGCAAATCACAGCAAGCCGCCGCGACTTAATTCTCGGAAGCGGAGGCGTATCAAGTCTTCGTCACAAGGTGCCAAGCACAATGGAACTCTTTCAATCCCGGCGCTTGGAGTAACGGGTTTGTATTCTTCGGGTGAAGTTCAAGCACGCATTCGAGAGCTGATCAAACTGGCGAAAGAACAGGGTTATCTCACGTTCGACGATCTGAACGAGGCGTTACCGGAAGGAGTCACCGACGCCGACGAACTCGATTTAATTCTCACGCGTCTGCGCCGCCTGGAGATCGACATCATTGAGGCCTCCGAAGTTGACAGGTACAGGGACGGCAAAAAAGACGTCGACGAGGAAGAGGAGGAAGAAGAGGGCAGAGCGGCACCGAAGGTTGATATTTTGGATGATCCGGTGCGCATGTATTTGAAGCAGATGGGACAGGTTCCGCTGCTAACGCGGGATCAGGAAGTTCTGATCTCGAAGCGAATTGAGGAGGCCGAAGCGATGGTGCAAAAACATCTCAGTCGCTTCGGGTTTGTTGCCCGCGGTCATCTGGAACTCGCCCAAAAACTCGTCGAAGGCCGTGAACGATTCGATCGCGTGATCCTCGATAAGAAAATCGAGAGCCGCGAGAGATACATGAAGAACCTGCCACGATTGTGCAAGGACGTGGAGCAATTGAGCGTGTCCATCAACCGCCACTTTTCCGAGCTTGTCCGCGATTCTTCAAAGAGAGTCTCGCAAAAGCGCAGGACACTGCAAAGAACGATGGCAAGCCTGCAAAAGATTTACCCTCGTTTTTATCTGAAGCAGCGAGTCACCGAGGAATTTGTGCACCTTGCCGACGAGGCGCATCACACCTCGCTGTATCTCCAGACCGAGCTCGCCAAAAATCCTCGCGGTAAAAAACGGCGGCTACAGCTTCAGAACAAGGTTCGCGATCTGGAGATCAGCCTCTGGTTTACGCTTTCCGATTATTCCGAGGAATATCGGACGCTGAAAAGCTGGCTGCGTCAGGCATTCAAGGCCAAAACTGAAATGGTTGAGGCTAATCTTCGTCTCGTTATTTCCATCGCGAAGAAATACACCAATCGCGGCTTGTCGTTTCTCGACCTGATCCAGGAAGGAAACATGGGACTGATGAAGGCAGTCGAGAAGTTTGAGTATCGGCGCGGATACAAGTTTTCGACCTATGCCACCTGGTGGATTCGTCAGGCGATTACCCGGTCCATCGCCGACCAGGCGCGTACGATCCGGATTCCCGTGCACATGATTGAGACGATCAACAAACTTTTGCGCGTGCAAAAACAGTTGGTCCAGGAATACGGACGGGAGCCTACGCCAGAGGAAGTAGCTGAGGAAGTCTTGCTGCCGGTGGACCGGGTTCGGGCCGTGCTCAAGATGGCACAGCAACCGATCTCGCTGCAGTCACCGGTGGGCGAGAGCGAGGAAACTAATTTTGGGGATTTCATCGAGGATAGAGGCGCCGAAAATCCGAGCGACATGACCGCGATCGTTTTGCTCAAGGAAAAGATCAAGGACGTCTTGGAAACGCTCACGGACCGGGAACGGCAGGTCCTCGAGCAACGTTTCGGCCTCGTCGATGGCTACAGCCGAACGTTGGAAGAAGTAGGCAGGCAGTTCCAGGTTACTCGCGAGCGGATCCGGCAGATCGAGGCAAAAGCTCTGCGCAAAATGCGGCATCCAACTCGGATTCGGCAGTTGGAAGGTTTTCTTGAAGCGCCGGGAATTTGAACATAATTTCGACCGCGTTGGAGCGCAACTTCGAGGCATGCAGACTGTTGAATCGAATGGACAACATGGAACCTCAAGATGACAAAGAGCTATGGGATGTTCTCGGCCGGCTTCCTAAGCCTACGCTTTCGCCTTTTTTTGCTCGGAATGTCCTAAGAAAAACTCGGCAGGAACCGAGTCGCTTCGAGCGGGTGCGGAACTGGTTCGGCCTGCGAAAGATTGTGGGAGCGTCGGCCGTGGCGGCGGTCTTCATTGCAGTTGCTCTTGTCATGCATTATCCGGGTCCGCGAACCACGTCTTCGAGCGACTCAGATGCAGTGGCTAAAGTCGATCCACAAGATTATGACGTCGTGGCTGATCTGGATGCATTGATCGCCTGGGATGAAAATAGTGCGTGGGAAGATAGGCCGACCTTGTAAATTCTTCCTCGGTTCGGTCGCATTCGCTCTGTCTTGCGCTTCCGCGCAAGCGCAGCCGCAACAGCATCACGGCGGCCCTGTTGGGCGGCCTCCGCCAATGGCGGCACCCCGTGGACCCGCACAAATGGCAGCGCCTCATGGGCCTCCGCAAAGTCAAGCGCATGGACCGCCTTCAGGTCAGCCTAATGGGCCACCCTCAGGGCAAAGCGTCAGAGATCGCTGGCTGGCAATGCCCCCGGATGCGCGTCAAAATTTCCAGCGGAATGCCCAGCTTTGGATGCAAATGACTCCGGAGCAGCGCAATCTCATGCGTCAACGCGAGAATATGCGACGGCAGATTCTCACGCGCGACGCCGACGCTGCGGTTCGTGACTCGGGTCTTCAGCTGAATTCGCAGGAGCGCGCTCGGTTTGAATCGCGGTACATCCAGGAGCGCCGGAAAGTCGAGCAAACGCTGCGGCAGCAAATCGAAACGGAGAGGCAAAAGGAGATACCCGCGCTCATTCAACAGTTAAGAAAAGAGTTCCAGCTCGATGAGCCGGGCAAAGGCGCCAAACCGGCGCCTTCCGCAAACTCGGGAAGATAGGAACGCTTGTCTCTGGCAGTCGGATCTCTTAGCAAGTTGTCCGCTTGAAAAATTAGGCTGGCTCGAAATGTTTCGAGCCAGCCCGGTGTGGCTATTCCGGTCACATTAGTGCCGGTAATAATAGGGGTAACGATGATGATTGCGATAATAACGATGCCCTCCGTACCAGTAATACGGCCGGTAATAGGATCGATAATAAGGTCTGTAATACGAGTACCGGTATTACCCGTAAGGATAGTATCCGTAATAGCCCGGACCGAACCCGATACTGAAGTAAACTTGAGCATCAGAACGCGTGGTCCCTGCGACCATCAAACCCCGGCCACGACTGCAATCAACAGAAGTTTCCTCATTATTTACCTCCTAGTGATTTAACAGGAAAATCGGCCGAAAGTTTCCTGGTTATTCGAAGGCTTGAATATCCGGATACCCACTGAAGGAGATAGTTTGACCGATCTGCTCATACTCGATATCGCGCAGCCGGAGCGCATCAGCAGTTCTTGCTACTCCTGCCCCCGGGAATGCGATCACCGGTCCTCCTGTTAACGTCGGCCCCAAATAAATCTGCACTTTATCTATGAGCCGCTTGTCGAGCGCCTCACCAAGAATTTCGCCGCCGCCCTCGATCAACACGCTGGTGATATCGCGTTTACCTAAATCCTTCAGCACCGACGCCAAGGACTTTCGTTCGTAGATCAAAGTTCGGTCGGCAAATTTGTCGGACAACACGTGAGCGTGCCGTGGCAGTTGGCCTGAGCGCGTCAGCACAATGCGCCATGGTTGTCGCGCCCGCCGCACGCTGCGAATGGTCAAACGCGGATTGTCGGCTCGGACGGTTTCCGCTCCAACGAGGACTGCGTCCATGCGTGCGCGCAGGTGATGTGCGTGGCGCCGAGCATCGCTCCCCGTGATCCACCGGGACTCACCAGGCGCGCGCGTCAATCGTCCATCGAGAGACAGGCCACATTTTGCGATCACAAAGGGTTCTCCGGTGACGATCCATTTGTTGAACCCTTCGTTAACGCGCGTGCATTCTTCTGCCAAAATTCCATCTCGCACTCGGACGCCTGCCTTTCGCAATTCGACAATGCCTCTGCCGGAGTGCCGAGGATTTGGATCGGTCGCGCCTGTAACTACGCTTTTAAGTCCGGCTTTGATTATCGCCTCGGTGCACGGCGCAGTGCGCCCGGCGGTCGAACACGGCTCCAGAGTTACGTAGAGCGTAGCACGCGCGGGAATCGGTGCGCCGAAATTGCGCAGGCATTCAATCTCAGCATGCGCGCGCCCAGCTTCTCGATGATGTCCTTTCGACGCTATCCGATTACCAATCACGAGGACGGCTCCCACGGCGGGGTTGGGACTTGTCCGGCCGAGCGCTTTTTTTGCTTCGAGCAAGGCGGCACGCATGAACACTTCGTCTCGGTCAGTCATCATCGTGCAGGCGAATTAAACAACACGTGCCTGGAGGGATTCGAACCCCCAACCTTCTGATCCGAAGTCAGAAGCTCTATCCAGTTGAGCTACAGGCACTGTACAAAAATGGAGTAATGGAGTGCTG
>DASXOI010000058.1:0-5148 GCA_036494375.1 Candidatus Udaeobacter sp. | reverse complement strand
AAACATGACGTTTTCATCACCGAGTTTTGCTTTTCAACTCCACGCATCATCATGCAAAGATGTTTAGCTTCAATGACGACCCCCACTCCGCGGGGATGCAAAGCTTTCATTAACGCATCGGCAATTTGCATCGTCAGGTTCTCCTGAATCTGAAGTCGCCGCGCGAACATATCCACGATCCGCGCAGTCTTCGACAGACCAACAACTTTGCCGTTTGGAATGTAAGCAACGTGCGCCCTGCCGATAAACGGAATCAAATGATGCTCACACAACGAATATAGCTCGATGTCTTTGACGAGAACGATCTCGCTCGCTTCGGATTCGAAGAGCGCATTGTTGATTAGTCCATCCAGGCTCTGCCTGTAACCGGCAGTCAGAAATTCGAATGCGCGCGCAGCGCGAGCCGGTGTTCTAACTAAGCCTTCGCGCTGCGGATCTTCACCAATGGCTTCGAGCAAGCTGAGGAATGATTGCTCCATGGTTGCGACTCGAGCCGCGCCGCAGGGTTGAATCTTGCTGATCCGACGTTCGGCTGCCTGCAATTCAGTTTCAGTTTCGGAATTCCCGTCGCGCATGTAGCCAATTTAGCGTGAGTACGCCCTCTCTCAAGGAGTGACGGCTTCCCAGCCGTCAACCCAAACTCGACGGCTGCCCAAGCCGTCGCTCCTGGCGAGTTAATCCAGCCAGCTCTTCGGATATTTCTCGTCGTCAAGCGCAACAGCTTGCTCAGTGAGCTCGAGTGTGTGTTGCGTGTCGAACATCACCGCCAGCTCTTCTGTTCGCGTAGCGTTCTTGCTTGCCATGATCGTACCGGGATGCGGTCCGTGCGGAATCCCGCGCGGATGCAACGTAATCGAAGCCGGTTCAATTCCGCGACGCGATCCGAAATTGCCGCGCACATAAAATAAAACTTCATCCGCCTCGACGTTATCGTGCACCCACGGAATTCTTACGGCTTCGGGATGCGTATCGAGCATTCGCGGCGCAAATGTGCAGACAACATAACCGCGAATCTCGAATGTTTGATGGATGGGCGGCGGCTGGTGGACCGTGCCAGTGATCGGCTCGAAGTCCTGCGCGTTAAACGTGAACGGATAAACGTAGCCGTCCCAGCCAACGACATCGAACGGATGATGCGCCATGGTCACTTGGGTCCAGCGCGGGCCGTCCTTCACTAAAATTTCGGTATCTTCATTCTTGTCGATCGCCAGTGGTTCGGTTGGGCCATGTAGATCGCGCTCCGAATATGGCGAGCCCATTTTGATCTGGCCTTCTTTGTTCAGATAACGCTCCGGAATACGGACCGGCCCCACGGATTCGAGAATCAGGTAATCTTCTTCCTCGACGTTGTCTGGAACAATCCGGTACGTGATGCCGCGCGGAATCACGATGTAATCTTCAGCGCGGTATCGCTGTTTACCGAAAACAGACTCGAGTATGCCGCCACCTTTGAATACGAAGATGATCTCATCCGCGCCGCCGTTGCGATAATATTGAAATTGATCGTAAGCCTTTGCAGGGCGCGCGCGATACGCGATCACGTCCTCGTTAAATAAAATCGGAATACGGCCGGTGTAGAGATCTCCTCTCCGAGGAATGTCGGCCGTCTTCAAATGATGATGCCGGAGCGGACTGTCGGTGACCTTTTTTAGCTCCTCGCATTTCAGGAGCTTCACATTGCGCACCCGCGTTGGCGGCCGCAGGTGATACATGATGGAAAACGCTTCGTTGAAGCCTTCGGTCGTAACTACGTGCTCGTAGTAGATGCCCTCGTTATTATAACCCGGTCCGGCGCCGTTACGGTGAAACCAGATATGATGCTTTCGCGGTATGTCGCCAATTTTTTGGTAATACGGCATGATCGATCCTCCTTTGTTTACGTCGTCATTCTGATCCCGCAGGCGCGGGAGAAGAATCTCTGCTCATTCGCTTCTCTTTTGATGCTCTTTGCCAAAACAGATACCTGAGATGTTTCTCTTCGCTCAACATGACAGATTACAAATTGCCTCTCGAGTCTTGCTCGCGTTCGATAGCTTCGAACAACGCTTTGAAATTGCCTTTTCCGAAGCTCTTTGCGCCTTTGCGCTGAATGATTTCAAAAAAGAGTGTTGGTCGATCTTGCACCGGCTTCGAGAAAATCTGGAGCAGATAACCTTCATCGTCGCGATCAACGAGGATGCCGAGTTCCGTCAATGCTTTTAGTTCTTCATCGATGTGACCGACCCGATCGAGCAGCGTATCGTAATAAGTAGAAGGCACTTTCAGGAACTCAAGCCCACGATTTTGAAGATCGGTGACTGTCTCAATAATATTGTTGGTCGCCATCGCGATGTGCTGCACGCCTTCGCCATCATAAAAGTCGAGGTATTCTTCGACCTGTGATTTCTTTTTGCCTTCGGCTGGCTCGTTGATCGGAAATTTCACAAACCCGTTTCCGTTACTCATCACCTTGCTCATCAACGCAGAGTACTCGGTTGAAATGTCTTTGTCGTCGAAGGTAAGAATGTTTCGGAAGCCCATCACTTCCTCATAAAACTTCACCCACGGATTCATCTGATTCCATCCTACGTTCCCGACGCAGTGATCGACATACTGCAGTCCAGTCTCAGACGCGCGGAACGACGGCTCCCATTTTATAAATGTCGGCATGAAAGGCCCGGTGTAATCATCCCGCTCGACAAACATGTGAACGACTTCGCCGTAAATATGGATCCCGCTCAGAACGATTTTGCCGCGCTCGTCTGTTAGCGTTTTCGGTTCCATGTAACTTTTGCCGCCGCGTTTCGTGGTCTCCTTCCATGCCGAAGTCGCATCCTTCACTTTCAACGCAATCGCCTTCACGCCGTCGCCATGCTTAAGAACGTGATCGGAAATTGTATGTTTCGCGCGAAGCGGTGTGGTGAAGACAAACGTGATCTTGTTCTGGCGAACTACATAGCTGGCGCGCTCTCGCACGCCTGTTTCCGGTCCGCTATAAGCCACCGGCTGAAAACCAAGCGCGCTTTGATAATAATGCGCCGCCTGCTTCGCGTTACCGACGTAAAATTCTATGTGATCAGTGCCCTGAAGCGGCAAAAAGTCTTCCTGCACTGCAGGAGTTCTCTTCGTTTTTGGAGCGGCAATTGTTGTTGGCATAATAACCTCCTAACTCTCTAGCGCCGAGGGCGCACCTAAATATAAGATCGACGGTCACCTGTCGCAAGGTTGCGTGCGCACGCCGCCAACTCACGCTTATCATTCGGAGCGAAGTCGAGGAATCTCTGGGTCGAAAACGTACCGATAGCGAGAAAACAAGACGAATTGTTCTGCCCCACCTCGTTTGCGCCGAGCTCAAAAAAAGTTCGCGAACCCGAGACGGCTTCGCCAGCACGCGAGACGCGTGCGCTCTCCAGAATGATCGGTGACTTGACCCAGCAAGGCGCGTCTGATATACGGTCGCGCCTCGAAAGCAAGAAGCTTATGCAAACTCGTCCCGTAGCACTTCTATCCATAACACTTGGCATCGCGGTTTTATTTTGCGCGCGTCCGGTCGCCGCGGAGGCCGTGCAAGCTTCCCGAAATCACGAGCCTGCCAATGAAGTCTACTCACCTTCTCTAACCCCCGCGATCTACCTGGTAAATTTCCTGTTGCTATACATGGCGAATCCCGACATTGCCGCGTACATGCCGGCATACAAGGCGCCTATTCCTCAACCGGTCGTCGATTGCCTGGAGCAAAATCCAACAGGCTGTCGGTATGCGGAGTACCACCAATACTTCGAAAACCCCCACGGCGGCGGGAATCAAAACAAGGAGTGCTTCTGGCCTGACGTGTGTCAGGAGTCGCCGAAATGGGCGCACTTGGCGCCGCGCAAATTCAGACGGGCTGGAGACATCAACGAGCCGTTGGGAAGGAGGAGGGCCGACCAGCTCGCGCGCTCCCTTGGCATGGACGCAGGCATGATCCTAACCGACTTCGAGTACCATTGTGTGATCGGGATACCTCCAAGACCACCAGACCGCGAGACAATCTTCCGTTGCCTCTATAACCTCACTAACTCGAACGGCAACGCAGCCATTCCCCTCTCCAGCTACGGGCTTAATGTTACTGACCAGGGAAATATTCGAAGCATTTGCGCGCCGGGTTCGCCGTGTCTCGAGTTCAACGCTCTGTTCGCGGGGCGGTTGGAGGAGATTTTCGCTGAGTGCGGATGCCTGGACAAGTTTCGACGGGTAGTGGCCGAAACGCCGCTACTTCAGCTCATCGAAGATGCGAATCCCTGCCAGGAGAGTGGCGAACCCGCATGCCTCATCGAAACCAGCTGCGCGGGAAACTGCCCGTAGGCAAGAAGACTCTGCGCCGACTTGGAATCAACGGACAACGCGCGCGCTTCCGCGGTGATGACCTGGTTTGACGCTAGCTCTGAACGCTCGCGTCGAAAGCGAGGTAGTCAGCCATCGCTCTGCCCCAACATTTATAAAGTCGCGCTACAACGGCGGCAGATGAATTGTCGCAATCATGCAGCGGGTGCTCCCGCCGCCAAGCTCGATCGTAGGCAGTTCAACCGACACGAGCTGCACGTAGCGGCTCAATTTTTCACGTTGGTCTTCGGTCAGTGCTCGAGCCGCACGAGTGGAAAGCACCAGCAGTTTTTCTCCACTCTGATTGTGTAGTTCGATGGCATTGCCGGCGAAGTCTCCGATCTGATCTGCTGATAACTCCACGATCTCTTTTCCGGTCTTCTCCAAATGCGCGCGCACTTGTTGCCGCTCGGATTTATTCGAAATCATCTCCAGACCAATCATTGCAAAGGCCGTGCCGATGCACATCACCACGTTGGTATGATAGATCGGCTGACCATTGCAGCCGATGCTGGTGAAAGTGACAGGCTCGTAGCTGAAATCCTCGGCAAAGCGTCGGATCACCTTTGGATTGGACCGATTTGAGAGCGAGACATACGCAACTTTATTCAGATGATCGAGCACAAGACTGCCTGTGCCTTCCAGGCAGCAACCTTCATTCTCGAATGCCGAGTAATCGATCACGCCAGTGACCTGATAGTGCTTACGTAGTTCCTCAATGATGTCCTGCCGACGTTCGCGTCGCCGCAAAGCTGAATACATCGGGAAAAGGACAATCCGCCCATCACGATGCGCAGAGATCCAGTT
>DASXOI010000057.1:0-7116 GCA_036494375.1 Candidatus Udaeobacter sp. | reverse complement strand
GGCTGTCGCCTTTAAAATCGAGAGCCATAATCACCCCAGCGCCATCGAGCCTTTTCAGGGGGCCGCCACAGGTGTTGGCGGAATCATTCGAGACATTTTTACAATGGGTGCGCGCCCGGAGTTTTGCCTGAATTCGCTGCGCTTCGGGCCAATAGTAGCGAATGCCTCTGGTTCGCAAGAAGATGAATCTGCCGCGGCGGAGGTGCGCAGAGATGACACTGGCAAGCGGGCCGCATGCGCTATCATTGCCGCCAACAGGCGGCTCTTCACCGGTGTCGTATCCGGTATTGCGCACTACGGCAACTGCGTCGGCATTCCCACCATCGGCGGTGAGATTTATTTCGATGAGAGTTTCGATGGCAATCCGCTTGTAAATGTCTTTTGCCTCGGGGTGATGCGGCATGACCAATTAGCGCGCGGCAGCGCAGAAGGCGCGGGCAATCCTGTGTTCTACGTTGGCGCTGAAACAGGTCGCGACGGTCTCGCCGGCGCGGCGTTTGCCTCGCGCGAATTGACGGAGCAATCGCGTGAAGATCGCCCTGCGGTGCAAGTTGGCGATCCGTTTAAGGAAAAATTGCTGCTGGAAGCTTGCCTCGAATTGATCGCTCGCGATGCAGTTGCCGGAATTCAAGACATGGGTGCGGCCGGCCTGACTTGTTCAACGTGCGAAACTGCAAGCCGCGGAAATAGCGGTATCGAAATCGATTTGGCTAAAGTACCAAAACGCGAGCCAGGCATGACGCCGTACGAAATTATGCTCAGCGAATCGCAGGAACGCATGCTGATCATCGCGAAGCGGGGCCGCGAAGATGTCGTTCGCGAAGTGTTCGAAAAGTGGGACGTGCCGTGCGCGGAGATCGGCCGCGTCACGAGCGACGGCATCATGCGCGTCCGAAACAACGGCACGATTGCAGCTGAAATTCCAGCGAAAGCGCTCGCTGATGAGGCGCCGCTCTACTCGCGAGAAGCGAAATCGCCTGCTGTAGCCGCGTCCCTGCGGGACTCGTGGTCGTCCACATGGCGCCGTCTACAAGAGATCGGCAATCACAAGGCACTTCGCCAATTGCTGCGCGATCCGACGATTGCGTCTAAAAATTGGGTGTATCGACAGTACGATCACACCGTTCGCACGGGAACAGTGGTAAAGCCCGGCTCCGACGCCGCTGTTTTTTTCGTTCGTCACGCGAACAAAATTCTCGCCGCAACCACCGATTGTAATTCACTTTATTGCGCGCTCGATCCGCGAGAGGGCGGCAAAATTGCTGTCGCGGAAGCGGCGCGTAATCTCACCTGCTCCGGCGCGCGACCGTTAGCCGTCACCGATTGCCTGAATTTCGGCAA
Source organism: Candidatus Udaeobacter sp. (assembly GCA_036494375.1). Classification (GTDB taxonomy): domain Bacteria; phylum Verrucomicrobiota; class Verrucomicrobiia; order Chthoniobacterales; family UBA10450; genus Udaeobacter. The sequence goes on along the minus strand of DASXOI010000057.1, from coordinate 5,775 downwards.
CCCGTACAAGCCGGAAAACTTCTGGCAATTACGTGAGGCCGTTGAAGGCGTGGCCGAAGCCTGTCGCGCGTTCGGAACGCCTGTAACAGGCGGAAATGTTTCGCTGTACAACGAGAGCCCTCTCGGCGTCGTCGATCCCACGCCAACAATCGCAATGGTCGGGTTGATTGACGATGAAAAGCAGATTACGACGCAGTGGTTTAAAGACGCAGGCGACGTAATCATTCTCGTCGGCGTGGAGTCCGCCCGCCCCCGGGCCGCAGCCCAACACGACGAGGGCGTCGCGGCTCCAAGCCCAGGCGGGTCGCGCTATTTGAAGGTGTGCCACGGATTAAAAATCGGTCCGCCGCCACAGATCGATCTCGCACATGAAATCAAGGTGCAAAATGCCATTCGCCATTTAATTCGTGAAGGTGTCGTGCAGAGCGCGCACGATTGCTCGGAAGGCGGACTCGCCGTTGCACTCGCCGAATGCTGTTTCAATCCCGAGCGGTTACTTGGAGCAGAGATTCGTGTAGCGCGAGCCTCTGGCTTGCGAGAGGAGGAATCCCTTATGGTCGACTTGCGTGACGAAGAAGATCGCAAGCGGGACGCATGCGCTACTCTTTTTAACGAATCGCAGTCTCGAATCGTCATCTCAGTCAGGCCGGAAAACCTCGACAACGCAATCGCGCTTTTACGCCAGCGTGACGTTCCATTTCAGCAGCTTGGGAAAGTGGGCGGCGATGAACTGCAAATTTGGATCGACAAACAAGCCTTTCGCTGGCGAGTTGCCGAGATTTACGATGACTGGTGGAACGCGATCCGTCGAGCAGTTGAACAAGACGAAAGCATTCCGAGCTTATGAATCGCCAAAAGGCGCGATTGAATCCCCGCCAATCTGATGGATTATTTGGTGTGACTAGCCCCTCGAACAGAACGGACCCGGACCATTTGCCAGACTCGGCGGTCCTGCCGCAGCACGAGTGCGGCCTTTTCGGCGTGTTCGGTCATCCGAACGCCGCCGTGCTGACCTATTATGGGCTGTTTGCGCTGCAACATCGCGGACAGGAGAGCGCCGGGATCGTCACAAGCAATGGACCCGGGACCAGCTTTCTTATGCACAAAGACATGGGTCTGGTGTCGCAGGTGTTTGGCCAGGACGAACTGGCAAGGCTGAAGGGTAAACGCGCGCTCGGGCACACGCGTTATTCGACGACAGGCACCAGCACGATCAAGAACGCGCAACCTTTCGTGGTCGATTGCGTGCGTGGCCAGATGGCTATTGCGCATAACGGAAACTTAATTAATGCGGACATGCTGCGCGACGAGCTCGAAAGGAAAGGCTCCATTTTTCAGACTACCGCTGATAGCGAGATTATTTTGCATCTTCTCGCGCAGCCTTCGAACAATGGCGGAAATATTCTGGCGGCGTTGCGTCGCATCGAGGGGGCGTTTTCAGTTTTGATCATGAGCGAACGGGAACTCATCGCGATTCGCGATCCTTTCGGCTGGCGACCACTCGCCCTCGGAAGACTCGGTGACGCCTACGTGCTCGCGTCTGAGACATGCGCGTTTGATCTGATCCACGCCGAGTTCATCCGCGAGGTAGAACCAGGCGAAGTACTGATCATCAATGAACACGGATTGCGCTCGGAACGGCCGTTCCCGGATGCGCGCCGCGCATTCTGCATGTTCGAATACGTTTATTTCTCGCGGCCGGACAGCATGCTGGGCGGCGTTAACGTCGGAAAAGTCCGAACGGAAATGGGTCGCGAACTCGCACGCAGATTCCCTGTCAAGGCTGACATCGTCGTGCCCGTACCCGATTCTGGCAACTACGCCGCTCTCGGTTTTGCTGAAGAACTAAAGATTCCTTTCGCGCACGCGTTCGTCCGGAACCACTACATCGGCCGCACATTTTTGCAGCCGACCCAACTCATTCGTGATTTCGATGTGCGCGTGAAATTGAATTTGATCAAGGAAATGGTGGCCGGAAAACGCGTGGTCGTTGTGGACGACTCAATCGTCCGCGGCACCACAGCGCGTGCGCGTGTGGTGAACTTGCGCGAGGCCGGTGCGAAAGAAGTGCACATGCGCGTCAGTTGTCCGCCACACCGCTTCGCCTGCCATTACGGCATCGATTTTCCTGACCCTGAAAAGTTGATCGCGAACCAGATGTCGATGGAAGACATCTGCAAATATCTGGGGGTCGACAGTCTCGGTTACCTGGATGTGGAAGGGATGGTTCGCGCGACGGGAAAACCGTTGAACAGTTTTTGTCTGGCGTGTTTCAATGGCGATTATCCCCTCCCCGTCGATCCTGCGCTGGACAAGTTCATCATGGAACGCCGTGAGCAGCGCGCCAAAGCGCTGGCCGACCAGGAAGCGCAGCCAACGCTGTTCACCGACCTGAAGTAGCGCGCCCGCATTTTTTTGTCGGGGAAGGCGTTGCCTTCCCGAGGGAAGCTGACAGCTTCCCCTACAGAAAATGACGAAGAAGGGAAAAGCTTACGCGCGCGCGGGCGTTGATGTCGATCTTGGCAATAAACTCAAGCGCGGCATCCAATCACTCGTTAGGCAGACGCATGGCCCGCAAGTGCTCGGGAAGGTCGGCGGATTCGGCGGATTATTTCACGCCAGCTTTTCTGGAATGCGCGAACCGGTATTGGTGGCAAGTGTTGATGGCGTCGGCACGAAATTGAAGATCGCCTTCGCGATGGACAAGCACGACACCGTCGGCATGGATCTCGTGAATCACTGTGTTAATGACATCGCAGTTCTCGGAGCGCGTCCGCTTTTCTTCCTCGATTACGTCGGCTGCGAGAGACTCGAGGCCCGCGTGTTTCAGCAATTGCTCCGCGGCCTTTCTCGCGCCTGTCGGAGTGCGGGGTGCGCGTTATTGGGCGGCGAGACCGCGCAAATGCCCGGAATGTATCGTAAGGGCGAATACGATCTCGCAGGATGCATCGTTGGTGTCGTGGACCGAGCGAAAATCATCGATGGCAAGAATATTAAATCCGGCGACGCGATTCTCGGTCTGCCTTCAAATGGTCTGCATACAAATGGCTACTCGCTGGCTCGAAAAATTTTGGTCGAGAAAATGCGGCTCAAGGCGAGTTCGCCTCTGCCGGGGGCGACAATCACCGTGGGCGAAGAATTGCTGCGCATCCACAAAAACTATCAACCCGTGCTTTCGAAAATTACCGCTGGCGTGATCAAAGGGCTCGCTCATATCACCGGCGGTGGTCTCATCGACAATGTGCCGCGAATTTTGCCGTCGAATTGCGACGCGGTAATTGAAACTAAAAGCTGGCGCATGCCGCCCATCTTCCAAATCCTGCAGAAAAATGGAGGCGTCGATGCCGAGGAGATGTATCAAGTCTTTAACATGGGAATTGGAATGGTGGCGATTGTCGCGGAGCGAAATGCACGCAGGGTAATGTCGATTTTGAGAGCTAAGCGCATTGGCCGCATTGAACGCGGCACTGGTAAAGTGCGTTTGAAATTCTGATCCCAAGGAGCGACGGCTTGGGCAGCCGTCGAAATGTGACGGCCGGGAGGCCGTCACTCCTTGAAATTACCCTGGCAATTGCGGCGATGCTGGATCGGTCGCATTCACCGCGACCTCGAGTTCCGGTTCCGCTGGTGGCGCGACGGCTTTTCCCTTACGCGATACGCGCTGCAGGCCCGCTCGAAAGGCAGCGAGATCAACCAGTTCGGCTACGCGCGATTTCAACGCGCGCGCGCGCGTTCCCAGAAAACCCAGGACAGCCCCGTAGAACAGAATTGGCCAGAGATCAATGCGAGAGATGTTTACCTCGTGGTAAATCAACAAGCTTATCGCGATCAGATTGAAAATGATCATCGTGATAACCATTCGGTTGCGAAGCCGCACGCGAGTCAAACACTTCCCTCCTCCGTGATATTCGGTGACGGTTTGAAGTGCGATACTCCACCAGAAATTGCCGTAAATTTGAATGTCCCAGTCATTCCAGCCGCTATCGGTGGAATAGCGCCAGCCTTCTTCCTCCAGCAACCGAAACATTTCGCCCAGGAAATAATGGCGGTCCCTCCCCTGCTCGCTCCAAAACACGCGGCGACTGAGGCTGCCTCGCGAGCGTGCGAGTTCTGGCAAATGTTCGTGCTTGCGAATGACGTTTGCCGGTGTGCGTTTGAAACGCAGCCAGGTGAAATACCGGGAAAATCCCCGCACGAGCGGTTGCACAAACGCGAGGATCATTACCAGCAGACGCGCGTGCACCGTGTCGAATTTTGGTTCGATCCGTGCCGGCACCATGTACGAAAGAGCCACACAAAAAGTGCCGCCCACCATCAGATATGGAACAATGCGCAGCCCAGGCAGAAAAATTCCCAAGCCAAAAAGAAAGATCGCCAGCGCAAACCATTCGATGCTGCTGAGGTATGCCGCCACTTCTGATTGCGGCGCGGGATAGATCGATTGGAAAAATCCTTCACCGAAGATCCCGTGATAAATAATCGGCCGATTAACAAACCAGCTGAAGCGCGTAGTGCCGTAGATTTGACCGCGCCATTTCGCTGTGCCGGTTGGGCCAAAAAAGATCAAATGCTTAAATCGGAGTAGAGATTCCGCTTCGCCATAACCGTCCTGCTGTTTTAGGAAAGCGCGCAGCGTAAACCGCCGATAATGCCACACGATTGCGGTCGGACTGAAAGAAATGACCCATCCAGTCTGCTGAATTCGCCAGCAGAAATCGACGTCGTCGCCGGCCTTGCGATATTCGGGGTCGAACCCGCCTATCGCTTCGAAGGCCCAGCGGTAAAACGCCATGTTACAACCGGGAATATGCTCGGCGACTGTATCGGTGAGGAGCACATGGTTTGGCCCGCCCGGCGCCGCAGCAACGCATGCCTGAATCCAATTTTGCGCGGGCGGCGTGATGTTTGGTCCGCCTACGCCGGCGTAATCGCCACTCACAAGCGTGCCAATCAGGTAGTACAGCCAATCGACGTCGACCATGCAGTCGGAATCGGTGTAGGCCAACACTTCGCCCTTGGCAGCAGCCGCCCCGGCGTTGCGGGCGTAACTTAGTCCATGATTAGTCTGATGAATGTAATGCACCCATGGAAACTGCGCGGCGACGTAAGCAGTGTCATCGGTCGAACCATCATCGACCAAAATGACTTCGTAAGATGGATAATTTAATTTGCCTAACGAATCGAGACAGGCAGCAAGAGTGTGGCCTCCATTGTACGAGCAAACAATGACTGACACGAACGGCGTCTTGGGCAACGGAAGATGAGGTGAAGTCGAATTGTTTCCTCCGAGCCTTTCCTGAATCGTGTAGAGCGCCTTTTTCGGCTTGCGCTCACGCGTGACGAGGCCGAACGCCCAGTCCGTAACTTCCTGGCCGCCCGTGAACCATTCGTCCGTCCAGGTGAAAAGAATCGTTCCAGCAAGACCGCATTTCACTACGCTGTCGATATGCCAGCCGAGCATTTCGGCCTGCTCCTCTTGGGAATGCCGGATCGTGTCCATGCCGAATTCACCGAGGATGAGCGGATGCTCGCCGGTCAGGTTTTGTAAGCGCAGTAAGTAACCTTCGAAATCGCGCTGGTTGTGAAGATAAACGTTGAAGCAGGAAAAATCGGAATTCTGCGGAAGCAGATATTCGGTGGGCGGATACGTGGCATACGAAAAGAGCGCATCCGGATCGAACGCACGTCCGATCTGTATTAGCTCCTCGACAAATTCAATCACTCTGCGCGTGCCGAGCCAACGCGCCATCGTGCTGGAGATTTCGTTCCCAACCA
>DASXOI010000056.1:0-4359 GCA_036494375.1 Candidatus Udaeobacter sp. | reverse complement strand
TTTGCTCAGCCGATAACGCGGAAATGGTTGCCGCACAGCCGAGGACGATCCACAGGAGTTTCGAGTTCATAATGATGTGTTATGACCGAGAACCACCATCGGGTCCGCCCTGGTTGCGCGCATTGCCGGCAGATAACTTGCCGCCAGCGCGATGGCGCCAAGTAGAATCGTCACCAGAGCGAATGTCGCTGTGTCGAATGCGCTCACGCTGTAGAGCAATGCCCGCAAAGTGTGGGTACTCATTAAGGCGACAATGAGGCCAATGATTGTTCCGGCTGAAATCAGCTTGAGTGAGCGGCCAAGAACCAGTTTCAGCACGTCACTGCGTTGTGCGCCGAGCGCCATTCGCACACCGATTTCGTGTGTGCGTTGAACAACAAGAAATGACATGACACCATAAATTCCGACGCTCGCGAGCAACACCGCGACGCCCGCAAAAACTCCGAGCAAAACGACTGAAAGCCTTCGCGGCGCGACTGAATCGCCGATTACGTTCTCGAATGTGCGGATGTTCGCCAGAGGCACGGCGGGATCGATTGCCTGGATTTCGCGCCGGATGGCCGCAAGCAAAATTCGCGGGTCTTGGTTACTCCTGACTACGTAAATCGTCGTAAAATATGCGCTCTGCGCGAATGGAACGTACATCTCAGGCTTGGGATCGACATCCAAACCGAAATGGCGCATGTCACCCACGATTCCTACGATCGTGATCCACTTCGGGTCGGCAGACATGCTCCCCATCACGATCCGTTTGCCGAGCGCATCCTCGTTAGGCCAGAATTTTTTCGCGAACACCTGATTAACGATTATGGCCAATGGCGCGTCTGCGTTGTCCGCACCGGTAAAAAAACGGCCTTTGATCAACGGCGTCTCGAGTGCGCGGAAATAATCTGGAGAAACCTCGCGCCGTTCTTCATCAGGGCTCGGGTTGCTTTTGCCTGAAGGCCGCCCTTCAATCGCAAAAGACGAATCGCTGTTCGTTCCGGCTAATGGCAGGATCGTGCTGAACCCCGCAGCCTGTACTCCCGGTAGCGCAGCGATTCGGCGTTGCGCTTCGTTGTTGAAACGCACGATCGATGCGTCGTCGGGGTATTGCATCTTCGGCAGCGAAATCTCGAATGTCAGTGCGTTACGCGGGTTGAAACCGGGATTCACGTTTTGCAGGCGCGCGAAACTTTTAATTAGAAGCCCCGCACCGCTGAGCAGCACCAGCGCCAGCGCGATTTCGGCGATGACCAGTCCGTTGCGCAAACGATTGCGCCGCATGCCTACGGTCGAATTTCGGCCACCCTCCTTGAGTGCCTCAGTGAGTTCCGGCCGCGCACTGACCAGACCGGGAGCGAGGCCGAAGATGATTCCCGTGCCGAGGCAAATTGCCAGCGTTACGCCCAACACCGTGAGATCGACATTCACTTCGTGCAGACGCGGCACGGTTTGCGCACCGATTGTTTTCAATAGCTCAACGCCCCATAACGCGAGAAGAACACCTGCGGCGCCGCCGATCAGCGACAATAACACGCTCTCAGTGAACACTTGTTTCAGCAGCCGCAGCCGACCGGCTCCTAGCGCCACTCGAATTGCTATTTCGCGTTCGCGAGCAGCCGCGCGCGCAAGCAACATCGTGGTGAGATTCGCACACGCGATTAGCAGGACGAGAAAGACAGCGCCAAGCAGGATGAGCAGCGCCGGACGCATCCCGGCGACCGCCAAATCCTGCAGCGACAATACGTCGCCGCCAAAACTGTTGTCCTGACTGTAATTGTCCGAATGTTCACGGCGCATCTGCGCATTGATCGTTTCGATTTCCGCTTGTGCCTGCGCGGCTGAGGTTCCCGGCGCGAGGCGTCCGATAATCCAGAAACCCCGCGAGGAACGCGCTTTCATCTCGTCATTCGTGAACGCGAGTGGCTTCCAAATCTCGGCGCGCCCGCCAAATTGACCGCCACTGCCGAGATTGAAAAGCTGGAGAGGAAAATCGAAACCTGGCGGCATCACGCCCACCACGGTGAAATTTTTGCCGTCCAAGAGAAGCTTCGTCCCGATGATTTGAGGGTCGCTATTGAATCGGCGTTGCCACAGTCGCGCGCTGATGATCACGACATCATCACGGCCCAGCGTGCATTCTTCCGGCTCGAAGAATCGGCCTTTAATCGGTGAGACACCGAGCAACGGCAACACGCCTGCGGTGACGGTCGCGCCAGCAACCCGCTCGGGTCGATCTTCGCCGGCGAGATTGAAATTCGTGTAACCGAAAGCGCCGAGCTTTTCAAAGCTGTGGGCACGCGTTTCGTAATCTTTGAATTCCGACGGCGAGACCGGAATCCGCTCAAGATTTTGAGATTTGAAATGCTGAAGAAGCAGGATGAGCTGCTGCGGCTCTCGATATGGCAACGGTCGAACCAACAACCCATTGACCAGACTCAGCACTGCCGTCGTCGCGCCAATGGCGAGAGCGATGGTCAGAACGGCGATTGCAGTAAAGGCCGGTTGCTGGATTAGCTGGCGTAACGAAAGTCGAATGTCCTTGAGCATAAAAACGTCGCGGTTAATTCATCATTGTTCGCGGAGAGCTTGAATTGGATCGATGCGAGTCGCGCGCCAGGCGGGGAAGAAACAAGCAGCCAGCGACGCAATTGTGATCACCGCGATTGCCGACCCGAACGCGAGCGGATCGTGCGGACTGACTTTGTAAAGCAGGTTTCCCATGAAACGCGTGAGCACGAACGCGGCGATTGCCCCGATAAGGATTCCTGCGGTTATCAGTCGCAGGCCGTGCGAAAGGACAAATCGCAAAACGTCACCTCCCGCGGCGCCGAGGGCCATGCGCAATCCGAGCTCGCGCGTACCTTGCGAAACCGAATATGACATGACGCCGTAAAGTCCGATCGCGGCCAGGAACAACGCCATTCCACCAAAAATCGCGAGCAACGTGGCCGCGAGTCGCTGGGTGTAGCCCCTCTCGTCCACTTGGTCTTGCAAACGATCCGCGGCGTACGGCGCCAGGGTCGGATCGAGCGCGTGGACTTCGCGCGCCAGCGCATTCGTGATCGCGCCAGGAGTTTGGCGTGTGCGAATGAGCAAGGTGTTCCCGACAAAGAAATTCTGGCGCACCGGCACGTAAAAGAACGACTTCGGAGCCTCGAGCTTCGTCTCGTAGTTCACGTTTTTCGCGACACCGACGATTTGCATCCACTTGTCTTTCACTTTGAGCCGCTGAGCGATCGGATCTTTTCCCGGCCAATATTTCGCGGCCATCGTTTCATTGATGATCGCCACTGGCGGCGCGTTCTCGTCGTCGTTTCGAGTGAACTCGCGGCCGGCGACAAGCGGGATCCCAAGAGTGGAAAAATAATCCTCGCTGACCTGAACGTATTCCGCATTCGGTTGCTCATCAGGCACGGGCTGGTAGCCGTCGATCTCGATCGGCGCGGAAGAAGGAGGGTTGTAACTGAACGGCATCACTCGCGTCAAAGCCGCAGATTCGACACCGGGAAGCGCGCGGATGCGATCGAGCAATTGCGTATGAAAAATTTTAGCGCGATCCAGTTTGTAACCTGCCGAAAACAAATCCACGACCGATACGATCACATTGTTGGTCAAGAAACCGGGACTTGTGTTTTGCATTCGCTGGAGGCTTTGCAAAAGCAATCCGGTGCCGGCGAGGAGAACAAAACTTAGCGAGACCTGGACGAGCACCAAAGCCGACCGCAATCGCGATCGTCCGCTGCCGCCGACCACGCCGCCGCCCTCACTTTTGAGCGCGCCGGATAGATCGACATGGCTCGCCTGGACGGCGGGCATGAGCGCGAAGAGCATTGTCGATCCAACACAGATCGCGACGCTGAGCAAAAGAACGCGCCAATCCAGTTGTCCGGGATAATCAATCGTGATACCGGGCAACGATGGCGGAAACGCGAGCACGAGCGCGTTGCGGCTCCAATACGCGACCGCGATTCCGCCGAGCGCGGCGATCAATGAAAGGAGCAAGCCTTCGGTGAAGAGTTGCTTGATCAAACGACGGCGTCCGGCGCCAAGGGCAAGCCGCATCGTCATTTCATGTCGGCGCAAGAGTGATCGCGCGAGCAAAAGATTGCTCACGTTGGCGCAAGCGATGAGCAGAACAAAGAAAACTACAGCCGCTGTGATGCCGAGCGTCGGCAAAATTCCGGCCGCTCCGTTGAACGGCGTTTTCCAAAGCGGCAGAATCTCGACGCCGTGGCCGCGATTTGTTTCGGGAAAATCGTTCTCGAGTCGTTTCGCGATGGCGGAAAGTTCCGCCTGTGCTTGCTGCCGCGTCACGCCCGGTTTGAGAAAAGCGTAACCTTCAATCCAGCGCGCGCCGCGGTCCTCAAGTTTGTA
>DASXOI010000055.1:0-13726 GCA_036494375.1 Candidatus Udaeobacter sp. | reverse complement strand
CGGCGGATTCAAAGCCCGCTGTGTGGAAAAAAGCTGAAAAAATAATTAGCGACGCCCAGGCTGTCACTGAGTTTGTAATCCCACCTCGGCCGTAGCTGAGAATTCGGCTCACGGCCGTTCGATTATTCGTGGTTTTGCCATTCATCGCGCTAATGAATCGCCCTCGACACGACTGACGGTTTTACAGCATGCCAGAATGCAAACGAGGGCGATGAGATGCGCCGGCTTGGCCAAAACGGGATTGATTTAGGACGACGTACGGCTGCAGCTATTCTGGCGATGCGCTTTAATGATGGTTCGCAAATTCCCGAGCCGACACTTGGCGTCGATTATTTTCCGAGCGACCAAACCCGGCCACTGGCGACCGCATCCAATCCGCTTAAAGCCGATCGCGTTGGGCGCGTTACTGGCGCCAGTGCCTTCCGTTCGTGGTCGTCGAAACGTCGCAGAGCACGGAGCCAAAGCACGGCCATCTCAGGGTTCTCGACAAGTGTCCGATTCGAAATCACTCCAGTGCGTGGTCAAAACATTCATCGCTGCGCGTTGGCTTTTCTTTGTTTTGGTTCCGGATTTGAGCCGCCAAATAAACGATCGAAATAATGACTCCGACAGCGCCCAGGATTTGTCCGATGGCGCTGATCATCTCCCAGTTCACAATTTTACTTTAGCGGTGGCTCGAGAAATTCGCCGCCGATAAGTTTCAGGGTTTGGATTCGCCTGTACGCGGAGAGTCGTTTGTTACTCAGCCGCGCCGCGCGGTTGTACGAGACCGTTTATGAACTGATTTCGGCGCCTGATGTTTTTGGAGTTTGATGAAACCGGCAACCAATTTCTCGAAGAAGTTGGGACGCGGGCGGAGGACATGCATGCGGCGGCGCGGCGCTGGTTTTTCAGTCTTCGCCTGGACTGAATAATAATGAGCCGAAGATTCAGGAACTACCGCTTCCTGAGGTGGCACGTCCTCTATTTGGGGTACCACCGGCTCCCCATAATCCGGAAAACCGTTAGCCGGATGAATTTTAATAACCGCAGTTTTTTCTTCGGCGGGAGCGGCGAGCAAAATTGCAACCAGTCCGGTGATCACAAAAATTGCGGCAAGCAAAGCGGATTTCATGCACTGACTGAACACATTGGAAAACGCCTTTGCAATTTTACACCTCTTCTATGGAAACTGCGAGGTTTAGTCTTCGAAAAATGTGAGCGCAATCGGCGACATGACTCATAGCTCTCGGTCACATTGCCACTCCGTCGTAAACGCGGATGACAGCGCGACATGACCGGCTTCGATGGCTTACGTACTTCGATGCGGTGCTAATTGCGTTTGGCTCAGCCGTACCACGGCAATCGAATGGCAGCGCTTCGGCAATCAGATATTATGCATTCGGATGCTTTGACGCGTATACCAAAGGACCGGTGAGGGAGGGATTCGAACCCTCGGTAGCCTTTTGGGCTACGGCGCTTTAGCAAAGCGCTGCTTTCGACCACTCAGCCACCTCACCAAATTTGGGGTGAGAATATCGCGAAGAATTGTGGATTGCCAATCGTCGATTGATCAGGCGTGCAGGATAGAATCCTGTAGGGGAAGCTGCCAGCTTCCGTTCCCAAAAGGGTGAGGCGCGGCCGGTCTGCCTTCAATTTCGCACGCAGTGCTGGACTCGCGAAAGCTTTCGAGGTTGGAGTGCGATGCATCTTCGCGTCGCTTTCTGCACATTGCGATCTGATTGGCAAAAGCGGCGCGAGGAAGCGCTCGCACTCCTAAAGCTTTGCAAAATCAGCAATATTATTTGCCATTTTCGTTGGCCGTTTGAAATGATTGGCGATGATCAGCGAAGAACAAGCGCTCGCGGCGATTTTAGAGAAGGTAAATCTGCTGGACGAACGAGCCGTTCCACTCGCAGCTGCGCTCGATTGTTTTGCAGCGCAAGATTATTTCGCCCGGCTGCCCCTGCCCGCGTTCGATAATTCGGCAATGGACGGTTACGCAGTCGTGGCGAGCTCCTGCAAAAAAGGCGGTGAGCTGCGCGTAGTTGGGGAGCAACCTGCCGGCCCCGATCGGCAGCTGCGTGTCACTGATGGCGAAGCCGTCCGGATTTTTACCGGCGCGCCGCTTCCAAAAGGAGCAGATGCGATCCTGATGCAGGAAGATGTGACGCGCCACGGCACTGACATCAGCGTGAACGTGGACGTCGAACCTGGTGAATTCGTCCGCCGGCGCGGGTACGATTTGGCCGAAAGACAGATGATTCTGGGCAGAGGCGAACGAATCCGCGCAGCGACGATTGCTTTGTTGGCGTCACAGGGTTTCGTAGAGGTGATCGCTGGCGGCAAAGTAACTGCGGCAGTCATTTCCACCGGCGACGAGCTGGTGAAATCCGGCGAAGAACTTCAGCCGGGCCAGATTTACGACAGCAATTCCGTGTTGCTCAATGCGCTCCTGCTGCGGTGCGGTGTGAGCGCGACAGCCGTGGAACATTGTCGCGATGATCGGCAATCGTTAGGTAACGCGATCAATCGCGGAATGAAAAATCATGTGCTCATCATTAGCGGCGGCGTTTCGGTCGGGGAACATGACCTGGTGAAGGAAACATTGCGGGAGCTCGGAGCGAAGATCGAAATCTGGCGCGTGGCAGTTAAACCGGGAAAGCCATTTTTGTTTGGACGGTTTGAGCGCGAAACAGTTGATCCGGCAGGCGAGACGCCCGCTGGCCCCAGAGACAGGATGCCTGTGCTACAAAAGTGCTTGGTGTTCGGCCTGCCCGGAAATCCCGTCTCGGCGTTCGTGACGTTTTTACAGTTCGTCCGCCCGGCGATTTTGAGAATGATGGGCGCAAAGAACCTCGATTTGCCGCAGGTCCCTGCAAAGCTGGCGATCGCCCTAACGAATGACGGCGATCGACCGCATTATATCCGCGGGAGACTAGAACACGGAAAGTTCACACCGACCGGTCGTCAGGAATCGCACGCGCTTTTCGGTTTGACCCAGGCAAATGCGTTGCTGCGGGTCGCAGCCGGTCAGGCGTTGAAAGCAGATGAAATTGTTGATGTTCAAATCTGGGACTGATGAGGGAGTCTTTTCGGAATCATGATAGGGACGCCGCGCCGCGGCGTTTGGACAGCGCAGCGCGTTGTCCCTACCAAAGTAGCAGGATTGACAGGTTACGTGCCCGTCCCTAGCCTTATCGCCTTGAACACGGGACAAGTTACCGCGTTTGCAGAAATTCCGACGAATGAAACTCGTGGGGATGCCGAACGGCTTTCCCACATCATTTTAGAAATGCAGCGCTGCTTCCTGCTGCACCTGTCGAAGGAACTCGCGCCAGGCAACGTTTCATTCCCTCAATTCTTTCTTCTCGCGTATCTCGATCGCAAGGAAGTGCTCAGCATGTCCGAGATCGCGAAGAAAATGGGGCACACCACCGCTGCGGCGAGCGGCCTCGTGGCGCGTTTGGAAAATCTTCGATACGTGATGCGCTCGGCCGCGCGAGATGATCGCCGCAAAGTAATGGTCTGCATCACGCCGAAAGGCTCGGCGCTCGTCCGCCGAATTCGTGAGGAAATGGTTGGTAACGTTATGAAAATACTCAATCACCTCACACCGGAAGAACAAAAGGCGTGGCTGCACATTTACAGCAAGATTTACGACTACTGTCAGTCGAAATGATTTTGCTTTGGCTGGCGCGAATGTTATCAGACTGCGTTGAATCCACTGGCCGGCTTTTGTGCGTCTAATCGCTAACGCTGTATGACAAGGTTCTTTCTTTATCTGGGGGCAGTTGCAACGTTTGGGATTTTTGGTCGACCGGTTTTTGCCGGCAGCGAGGGAACGTATCGCGAAACAGTGTCGAGCAGCAGAGTGCCGACCTTCACTTTGGATCAAGCGATTTTCACGGCGCTGCAGCGCAATCCTACCCTTCTCAATGCAGAGCAGGAGATCAAACGAACCAAAGGCGTGATCATTCAGGTGCGCGCGCAAGCGCTGCCACAGATCAATGCGAATGCGAATTTCCAATGGACCGATCCGCACCTCATCGGCTCGCGCGTGTTCGGCAATACGAGTACGACGTCGGGATTTACGCCCTCCCCGGCCTCCCCCGCCGCCGCATCATCCCTGATGCAAGAACTGTCGTCGCAGGTCGGCGATGTTCGCACACCACTGGCTGCGGCGACGCCGGCCGTCATCCAGAATGTTGAACAGAGCGATATTTCCTACGCGATCAGTGTTACCGGAACCCAGCTCATTTTTAACGGCACAACTTTCAATCAGATACGGGGCACGTTTTTTCAACGCGACAGCGCCTACTTCGCCTTTCGCAACGTTCTGGACCAACTGATCGCCGTTGTGAAAACTCAATTTTATCAGATCATCGTCAATCGCGATCTCGTCAGCGTGAACGAGGAAAACGTCCGGCTTTTGGAAGCTCAGTTGAAAGATCAGCAAAACCGGTTCGAAGCGGGAACCGTTCCCCGGTTTAACGTGCTGCAAGCGGACGTGCAGTTGCACAATCAAATTCCGCAATTGATTGCTGCCCAAAACAACTTGCGCATCGCGAAGTTGCAGCTGGCGAAAACTCTTGGCCTCGATTTCCAGCGACGACGTGGTGATGCCCCGCCACTGGAAGTGGTTGGTGACATGCCATACATCCCGCGGCCCATTGAACTCGCGGACGCAATCGAAATGGGTAAGCAGCGACGAGCGTTCCTGAAACAAGCTCGGGCTAACGTATTGAACCAGCTCCAACAAGTGCGCGCGACCGCAGGCCAATGGCTTCCCAATATCACCACGACCGGTGGCGGCGAATGGGTCAGCTCACCGATCAACTCGAGCTGGCATGATATTACAAAAGGTTGGACCGCACTGGTCCAGGGCAGCGTGCCAATCTGGGACAGCGGTGCGATCGCCGGTCAGGTCATCCAGCAACGCGCGCTCCTTTCCGAAACAAAGATTACTTACGACGACGACGTTCGACAGGTCGAGTTGGAAATACAGCAGGCGTATTCAAATTTGCAGCAGAACCGCGAGCTAATCCAAAGCCAGGAAAAAAATGTCGAACTGGCTGACGAAGCATTGCGTCTGGCCAAGGCGCGTCTCGACGCGGGCGCGGGAGTTCAGTTGGACGTGTTGAATGCGACGGTGCAACTGCTCACAGCGCAATCGACGCGCTTGCAAGCACTGTTTGGCTACAATTCGTCATTGGCAGAATTCGATCGGGCAACCGGTGCACAGAGCAGTTACTCGGAGCTGTTTGCCAATCTCCAGCCGCGCGCGACGACAACAAAAACCTATTACACCGGCAGCGATGTAGATGCGATGGGCAAGCCCAAGGAAGTCTGGGAAGAACGAACTTCGACTACTACGACGACGCGAAGGACAAGCGCCAAGTAACGACGTTCAAGTTCGGGAGAGCGTTTGGCAACCGCGAGGAATTCCGATTGCTGTCACGTTGAGCAGAGCGAAACATCTCTGATTGCTCTCTTCGCATTCAGCACACGTAAGCAGAAATCATCTGAGATCCTTCGCTTCGCTCACGGATGACAATGGCGAGGCGGATATTGGACCTTAGGATTGAAGTGCAAAAATGGATGTACGCTTCGAACAATTTCCTGCGTTAAGCGCGCTTAAAATCTGTCGTCACGTTTTCACGCAAAGAATTCCGGACGTCGACGTCTCCCACTCTAAAGCCGAAGTGCTGGAGCGGCTCGATGCCGCACATCGCGAAATTTGCAAGGCAACCGGCTTCGGCGACTCCGATGAAATCGCGAGCACGCGACAAAGTCGGTGTTGGCGGCTTTTCACCGCCGAACAGATCCACGGTAATGAAATTGCAGTAGTCGACAGCGGTAGCCGCGGCACTGTGGGGCGCGAATTCTCCGCGTGCGATGGCATTATCACCAACCAACGCGGTGTCGCGCTCGGCATTTACGTCGCTGATTGTTGCGCAGTTTACCTCGTAGATCCAAAAACGCCTGCAATTGGCCTTGTGCATTCCGGTCGCAAGGGAACGGAGCTTGGCGTCGTCACAAACGCGATCAGACAAATGATTGAACACTTCGGCTGTGATCCCGCGAACATGGTCGCACAACTCAGTCCCTGCATTCGCCCACCTCACTATGAAGTCGATTTCGCTTCCGAAGTGATCCGGCAATGTCGGGCGCTGGGCATTCAACACATCCACGACTCCGGCACATGCACTGCCTGTAATCTGGGTCGCTACTACTCCTACCGCGCCGAGAAAGGAAAAACCGGCCGTATGCTCGCCGTGATTGGACTTGATCCAGCGATCCCTAGTTAGACGACGGAGTTTCAAGAAGAAACCATGCAACACGATGACATTTTTCGTTTATCTGCGCGATCCTCACCGGAAAGAAGATCGAATTGTATGCCAAGCGCACAGATAACTCCGCTTGCAGCCACGAAAAGAGCTGACGCCGTTCAGTCCCTGAAATTCTTGAAGTTTGTCGCGACACCGAAGTCGCGAGCGCGCACGAATTGAATGACGGCTTGCAGGTCGTCTTTCTTTTTTCCTGTGACGCGAATTTGACGGTCCTGTAACTGGCTTTGAACTTTGAACCCCTGGGACTTAATCGCCTGGATAATTTCCTTGGCTTTGTTCCCTTCCAAGCCTTGCTTGATTTTCAATTCCTGCCTTGCGTGGCCGACTGATGAGATCGCGGGCTCTTCCTGCTCAACATTCCGCAAATCCACGCCTCGCTTGGAGAGTTTGCCGATGACGATTTCCCGCAGCGCTTTCAAATGCGCACCATCGTCGGCGATCAAAATAATTTTGTCCGGTTCAGGAATGATTTCGGTTTTCGCATCTTTCAAATCGAACCGCGTAACTAGCTCTTTGCGCGTTTGATTTAGCGCATTGTCGATTTCCTGCTTGTCCACTTCGGAAACGATGTCGAACGAAGGCATGGCGTTGAACTTCGGATTTAAGATTTCAAATTTCAAATTTGCTCAGCGAGAAACTCTCCGTCACGGATTTGCCTCCGCGATTTTAATGTCTCCCTTCTCGACTCGAACATTAATTGTCGCCGAGCCTCCGCCGTTGATTATCTGATCGATCTTCATTTCACTGCCGGAGGAATGCGCGGAAACTGGGAGATTATTAAAATCGTTTGCGATCTTTCCATGCGCAACGCGAGCGAGGATGTGGAAGGCTGCTTGGCTTGGCAGCCAAACCCAGGCGTTTCCTTGCATCATCGTTGCCTGTGCCGAAAACTTTTCCTCCTGCCACCATTCGTAGGACAGCGCAAGCGTGCCGCGGTTCACTGTAAGATCCAGGTTTGCGAAACAGTTCCGGGCAAAAATCCGGCCGTCGTTTAATCGTGCATGTACTGCGCCGCGCATCGAATCCAGGAGAACCTCGCCCGCATTTAAATCCAGAGCAGAAATGCTGGCTGTTGCGGGAACGACAATGGTGCAATCGACGGTGCCTGAATGATCCGAGAACGCCCACTTTGGCTGGGGAGGAGCTTTCGCGTTGATGGAAACGGCGCCCGGTTTTGCGGAAACATCAATCACGATCTGGTTTAATCGCTCGTGGCTGTACGCTCTTTTCAGCGATCGTACCCGCACTTCGTTGACGTTTGAGCCGTAAACCAGAACAGCGCCGTCATGATTGTGAATGTTTATATTCGCATTGGGTTCGACCGTATAAACTTTTTCCGAAACCTCTTCGAGCACACGGTTATTCCCGCTGCCACAGCCGGTCAGCAACGTCAGCAGCGCAGCAACGACTGACCAAAGCCCTTCGCAGTTAGGAACTATCGCACGCACAGGTCCTACCAGGAACAGCGGCAGCGGCGAATCATACCCAGAGCGTCCGATCGAATGTGCGATATTGAATGGCTTCGCTGACGTGCTCAGGAGCGATATCAGGCTTGCCCTCGAGATCCGCGATTGTGCGCGAGACCTTCAAAATACGATCGTAAGCGCGTGCGCTGAGGTTTAGTTCGCTCATAGCCACCCGAATCAATTCCTGGGAATCCTGGCTGAGCTTGCAGTGCTGTTTCAACTGACGCGTAGCCATGCGAGCGTTGCAATTTACTTTTGCTTCGTTGCGAAAACGTTCCTGCTGGCATTTCCGAGCTTGCATGATGCGATCGCGAATGGCAGCGGAAGATTCCTCAGCGCGTTCGCTCGCGACGTCGCGATATTCCAGGGCAGGCACTTCGATGTGCAAATCGATACGATCGAGCAGCGGCCCGGAGATGCGCTGACGATAGCGCTGCACTTGCACGGGGCCGCAGCGGCATTCGCGCTTGAGATCGCCGAAGTAACCGCACGGGCATGGATTCATTGCCGCCACCAGCATGAACTCAGAGGGAAACGTGACACTCCCGGCCGCGCGCGACACGGTGACTTTCCCGTCCTCGAGCGGCTGGCGCATCACTTCCAATGCCGATCGTTTGAACTCCGGCAGTTCATCCAGAAAAAGCACGCCATTGTGCGCGATGCTTACTTCACCCGGATTTGGAAACGTGCCGCCGCCAAGAAGACCGATGTCGCTGATAGTGTGATGCGGCGCGCGGAAAGGTCGCTTCGCGACAAAGGACTGATCGGTGTCGAGCAACCCAGCGATGCTATGGATCTTCGTTGTCTCGATCGCTTCATCAAGCGTAAGTGGAGGGATGGTCGTTGGGATGCGCTTTGCGAGCATCGATTTGCCCGAGCCGGGCGGGCCGATCATTAGCACGTTGTGACCGCCGGCGACGGCTACCTCGATCGCGCGCTTGACGTGGCCCTGGCCTTTCACGTCGCTGAAATCCACGTCGTAACTTTGGTGCGCAACGAAGAATTTGCTGAGATCGGCGCGCGTCGGCAGAAGCGCAATCTCGCCGCGCAAAAAAGCGAACGTCTGCCGCAAATTCTGCACGCCATATATGTCAATCTTGTCGACCATCGCGGCTTCAAGCGCGTTGGCTTCGGGGACGAACAACGCGCGTTTGCCGCGGCGACGCGCCTCAAGGGCGACTGGCAGCACGCCTTTCACGGAGCGAACCGAACCATCGAGCGCCAATTCGCCGACAAAACTAAAGTTTTCGAACGGTGAACTGTCGAGTTCCTCCGTCACGGCGATCATTCCAAGCGCAATCGGTAAATCGAAGCTTGGTCCCTCTTTTTTAATGTCTGCTGGAGCGAGGTTTATTGTGGTCCGTCCGCGCGGCCAGTAGTAACCGCTATTCGAAATCGCGGTCGTAACGCGGTCGCGGCTCTCTTTCACCGCCGCGTCTGGAAGTCCGACAATGACAATGACTGGCTCGCCGCCGGCGCCATTCACTTCTATTTCCACTTCATAGGCGTCCACGCCGAAAACCGCGGCAGAGTAAATTTTTGCCAGCATGTAGCGGCAGAGTTGCAGAAAATCGCTGCGCCGAAAAGCGCCAAATATCCGTCGAACGGAGATGCAACAGATGCCTTAAAGCATTGTCAAATATCCAAAGATGCGTCGGACAGCCTTGTATTTACAGGCCAGTAAAACCCCTATAAGAAAATTTGAACGAGAGGCATCCACTCGATGTCACAAATTCGAATATTTAACCTTGTTAAATACTTCCTCGGATGCTACAACGCGTGATCGATAAGGCGTCGACGAATAGAGTATACGGGAAGTTTCTATCCCCTCCGATGAACGATGAAAAAGAGTTATATGGCTGCTGAAGATAGCGATACTGGAATTAAGATTTACCTGCGCGAAATCGGGCAAATCCCGCTTTTAACTCCGGAACAGGAAATCGAGCTGGCCGCTAAGATCAAAAAGGGGGATCGCGAGGCGCGCGCTCTGATGATCAGGTCCAACTTGCGTCTGGTGGTTAAGATCGCCCACGACTACGCTAACCTTGGTCTGCCGCTTCTGGATTTGATCTCCGAAGGCAACATCGGGCTCATGAAGGCGGTAGAGCGGTTCGATCCAGCCAAGGGCGGAAAATTAAGCACTTACGCTGCTTGGTGGATCAAACAATCAATTAAGCGCGCGCTGGCGAACCAGAGCAAAACCATCCGTTTGCCTGTGCATCTCGTGGACAAGATCTCCAAGATGCGCCGCGTTTCGCTGCAGATGAGCGAAGAGCTCGGCCGCGAACCGACCGACGAAGAGCTCGGCGACGAGATCGGCATCGCGAGTGGGAAAGTTTCTCAGCTCAAGACGGTCTCAATCCGACCGGCTTCACTTGACGCACCGATCAGCGATGACGATTCGACCGAGTTCGGCGAAATCGTCGGTGACGAGGAGGCGCAGACGCCGTTTGAGCTGTTGCGTGATAAAAATCTTCGTAACGAGGTCGGCGGGCTATTGGACGTTCTGGACGATCGCGAAAAGAAGATCATCTTCCAGCGTTTCGGTCTGGACGGCGGAAAGCCCAAGACGCTCGAGGAAGTAGGCAAGAAATTTGGGGTCACCAGGGAGCGCATTCGGCAATTGCAAAATATTGCGCTCTCCAAGCTGCGCCGTGCGCTCGCGAAAAAGGAGCGCCCCGTGGACGTGGAACTGCCCGTCGAAGCTTAAGCTCGATCCACGATATAGTTTTTCAGACGCGGATGAAAACGTCCGCGCGCCTTTGTTTTGCGGGCGCCCCTGCGCCTCCTCAACCCGAGCGAGTCGAGGGAGCCCGACTAGTTCACGTTAAGGTTTAGCCACTGGATTCTTCGATACCGCTGCGCTTCGCTCAGAATGACCGGCGGGGTTACTTCATAACGCGCCGATGATCGAATCGATCATCGGCACGTCACGTCGTTGACGATTCTGTGAACGTCCCTGGTCGAACTCTCAGGGCTTCGGTTACTTCAGCTTGCCTTGAATTTCTTTCGCCAAGTCGAGATGCTCCTGAATCACTTTTGCTGTGTCGTCCGCAAACTTCTTTACGTCGGGATCGCTCCCACTGTTTGCTTCTTCTTTGAACTCAGCCAGGTCCTTTTCGTGGTCCTTGACCATCATGTCCATATAGTCTTTGTCTGACGTCCATTTGCCGGTGTGCTCTTTGCTCGGGAGTTGGACTCCTTTTTTAGAAGCAATAGACTTAAGTTCATCATTGGCTTTCCCGTGATCAGTGACCATTCGTTTCCCGAATGATTTTACATCCTCGCTTTGGCCGTTCTGTTCAGCCACCTTCCCCATCGTGACTTCCATCATCCCGCCTTTGGCGGCTTTTTTCATGAAGGTCTTGTCCTTTTCACTTAATGACGAACCCCCGCCAGTTGGCGTGGTTTGGGCTCTGGCCGCTCCAGCCAGACTCAGTGCCCCGGCTGCCAGAGCAAGGATACACAACTGCGAAACAATTCGGATTTTGATTTTCATGGTTTTATTTGGTTGAACGCGCCGGGGACATCCCAGCCTCAATTAACAATCGAAAGCTCGGCGCTCGTTGGACGCGAAAGAATTACGCTCCCAGTCTCTGGTTTGCAGGCCCTGCTCCCTATGACCCGGCGATATTCCGTTCGTACGAGCTTTCAACGCGGCGGGCCACATCTCGGTAGCCATAATCCACTTCGTAAATCTGCTTCATGCAGGCGAGGCCTTTTTCGACGTCACCCATTCGCTCGTAAATCAGGCCGAGGTTATACATGATCTCCTTCTTCATCGCGTCCATCAATGAGATTTCCTGCGATGCTTCCTCCAGTTGCTTCATTCCCAGATCGAGCATGCCAAGCTCGCTATAACAGCAACCCAGCACGTTCATTGCTTTCAAACGGGCATACGGATTTTGTCGAGCGCGCTGCAGTTCCGGCACAGCCTCACGAAACCGTCCGGCATTGAAAAAGCTCTGGCCCAATTCGAATCGGAGCTGTAGATCGGTTGGATTTCGTTTTACCCGCTCTTGCGCATCCGCAATGAGGATTTCTGCGAGGCTGACTTTGGCGGTGCGCAGTTGCTCAGACTTTTCGCCATACACTTCGTCTCGGGCCGTGTACGTGGAGAGAAATTCCTCGAGCGCAGCAATCACGCCTTCGAGGCATTTCATTTTCAAATCGGAGATCTTTCGGAGCAATCCCGTGTCAGACCCCCGAGAGAGATCAGCAGCATACTGATACCAGCGAATGGCTGACTCGATATCCTCCTTTTGCTCGCTCAACGCCCCGAGCCGGCGCGCAAAGTCCAGGTTTTCTGGTTCCGCCTGGTGACGCGCGTAAGTTTCCTCGATCTGTTGATCGAGCGCTTCGCCAGTGAGCCGGATCCGGCTCTGTTGTTCGAGTGAAACGGCTTCCTCCTTGTTCTTGATCAGATCGCGATAACTTTCAGCCTGCGTCCAGCCCCCTTTTTTCATCGAAGCGCGCGCCGAAGCATCTTTGCCTAGACGCAGCGACTGCGCATCGAGCGGATCGATCGTGGTGAGTTGATTGTAAACTTCCACTTCGCTTTCATGCTCCCCAACATCGTGATATAAACGCCCCAGCTCGTGCAGCACTTTCACGTCGCGCGGGTTCTCTTCGAGTAAGGTCCGCAAGGCGAAAACCCCGATCTCACACCAACCCGCCGCCATCGCCGCTTCCTTCAGAAGCAAATTCGCCTGGCGATTGTAGGGTTCCCCTTCCAGAACTTCCTCCAGCATTTCAACCGCACGCCTGGGGTTCTTTTTGATCTCTCGCTGCGCTTTCATTACGCCGATAGACGCGGTGGAGATATAAAAAAAACTCTTTTTAGCCAATTTGCTTTTCGTGACCTCCGCGCGCCGCAGCAGTTGGCGGCCCGTGAGAAACTCGGGTTCCTGCTTGAGAATTTCCTGGAGTAGCGAAATCGCGTAACCGAAATTGCGCAACTCAATGGCGCTAACCGCTTTGAGCCAAAGCGCGTGCAGCGATTCGCCCAGTTCCTTCTCGGTTTTGACGGCCATACCTGCGAGCAGTTTATCACAAAAGCAGATGCATGTGTCAGCGCCGCGCGAGATGGCAACTCGAGCCATCCCGTGAAGGCTCTCGTTCATAACAGGTCCATCTGCGGCTTTTGCGATTCCGGCATTGGCTTGGCCGATTTTCTTCCTCGCCGTTTTGGTTCTGTCTCAGCGCGGCTGGAACTTTCCAAATGGGCAAGAATTTCTTTGGCACGATCGAGAATTTCTTTGGGCAAGCCGGCGAGACGCGCGACCTGTATGCCGTAACTTTTGTCGGCGCCGCCCGGGATGATTTTGCGCAGAAAAATGATCTGCTCATTCCATTCGCGTACGGCGACATTCAGATTGCAAACGCCTTTGCGGTCCTCGGCGAGTTTGATCAGTTCGTGATAATGCGTGGCAAACAGACTGCGCGCTTTGATCTTGTCGTAGAGAAACTCGGCCACGCTCCACGCGATGGACAGGCCATCAAAAGTGGATGTGCCGCGGCCGATCTCGTCAAGAATGACTAACGAGCGCTCAGTGGCGTTATTTATGATGTTGGCTGTTTCGTTCATCTCGACCATGAAGGTCGATTGGCCTCGAGCCAGATCATCGCTCGCGCCCACCCTGGTGAAAATGCGATCAACTACGCCGACCTCAGCGCTCTCCGCCGGCACGAAACTCCCAATCTGGGCCATCAACACGATCAGGGCGACCTGGCGGATATATGTCGATTTGCCGGCCATGTTTGGCCCGGTCACTATGGCCATGCGAATATTCTCGCCATCCAGCGCTGTATCGTTAGGCACAAATTTTTCGTCGACAAGACTTTGATCGAGCACCGGATGCCGCCCGTCTTTGATTACAAGCCGGAGCGAATCGCTTAGCACTGGCCTGGAATAGCGAAACAGTCGGG
>DASXOI010000054.1:0-1722 GCA_036494375.1 Candidatus Udaeobacter sp. | reverse complement strand
CGATCGGAAATCTGGTTCGTGACAACTGGCGGCCGATATTCTGCTGCAAGCTTAATCGATGTTCTCCGCGCCAATCTCGATTTCGGAGCTACGGCAACACTCCAAGCTCACGGTGTAGATGCTGAGGAGGCCGTGGAACGATTACAAACGTTGCTCGGCGAATTGCAGAGGTTCGATGAATCCTAACGCAGCGGCCGCGCGACGAGGATCCCGCTGTCTGACCCATACCGATAAAGATATTTCGAAAGCTCGTCATCCACGATAACTTTGCCGGAATTGCTGGGCGATGAAGCGTGCATGAAATGCAAAACGCCGTCGCTCGAGCGTAGTGCCAGCCCCACATGCGCAGTCGAATGGAGCCCGTTTCGCTCGCGCGAAATTACGCCAATAACGTCGCCACTATGCAATTTCGGCTCGATGCTGGCTACCTGGCTTTTGGGAATTTCGTAGAGCGGCCGCGAGGACACATTCGCTTCCATTCGCGCAAGAGGCCCGAGCAACGAGCGATTCGAGGCAAGATAACGATAGTGCCGCCAGCCGACGGTCATCTCGCGCGCAGAATGCGGCACGCTGCGCCCGCCAAGCTGACGTGTCATGTCACTAACCAAGCCGCGGCGATCGTTATCGTAAAGCCAGTCTTCCAGGTAATGCAGCCGGGAAAGATAATCGCCCGTGCATTCGCCGCCGCGATAACGGTCCATCTCGATGTAGTGGAGTAAACGTTCCGGAGTCCAATTTGATTCTGGCTCATTTAACATTCGTGCAAAGCCAAGTGCCGTTTCGAAAAACGTCCAGCAGTCCATCCCGTAGAAGTTCACCGATGGTGATTCGATGCGGTTATCGATCTCCAGGGTGAAATGTTTGTAGCGGGTACCGACCAGCGCTTTTCCAATCGCCGCAGTCCGATCACCGATCGGTAGTGATTTCCAATTTTCCGATTTCGCCTTGGTAACCAGCCGGTTGAATTGGTCCTGCCCCTTGAACACCGTGTCGAACGGCAAGCGCGTTTCGGACGCTATCCCGGCGGAACAAATCAAAAACAGTATGATGCAGACGCTCCAGCTCCTCATGTGAGGAATTAACTGAACGCCGGTTGTAAAAAGTTACAAGGTCAAAGGATTAGAGGCTTGGAACGTCCAACGCTAGGTCGTTGTGTCTGAAGTTTGTAACGTTTTAACGCTTTCCACTTTGTATCTGTCCCATATCGTTTAAGACCGTGCCGATCCGCTTTCCGAAAAAGAAACGGCGAAACATTGTTCGCCAGGCGCCAGACGGCGATGCTCCTGTTGCAACGGGGCGGCATTCCACTCGCGTCCGGCTGCGTCCGCGCTCCGATTGGCATAAACGCAATTTTCTTACCAGTGTTTTGATTCCGTCGCTGTTCGTGAAGCGATCTGGTGAATACGTGCCGCCGCAATTTCCGAAGATTCGCGATGGTGAGATTTGCATTACCTGGATCGGTCACGCTTCATTTCTCATCCAAACGCATGAGGTCAACATCTTGATCGATCCCATTTGGTCGAAGTGGCTCAAGGTCATCAAACGATTGAAACGACCTGGCTTCGAAATTCAGCATTTGCCTTCCATTGATTTCGTACTTGTCACTCATGCTCATTTCGATCACCTCGACCGGCGCACGCTGCGGCGCGTAGCTACGAATCAACCCATCGTTGTTCCAACGGGTGTGGGAAACTTGGTCCACGATCTCGGGTTTCACATCGT
>DASXOI010000053.1:0-6106 GCA_036494375.1 Candidatus Udaeobacter sp. | reverse complement strand
CCCGCGCGATATACTTTTCGACATCCAACATTTGCGGCTCAAGATCGACGTCGTTTCTTCCTGGGACGCTCGCAGTGGGCATTATTCGCGCGCCGGGATAAAACAGCGACCGCTCACGATTCCAGTCGCGTTTTTGTCCAGCCGGCCCGGAGATGACGTCATATGCCGCGGCGATGATTGCGTCGATCGACTCCACGTCGCGCGGATCAGCTGGATTAGTTTCAGACTTCGACATTGGATGTTGGCCGTTGAGGGTTGGGCGTTTTCTTAACCAATTCAAGCACCCTCATCGCGGCATTATGCCCGGGAATCCCGCTAACAGCGCCACCTCGCAAGGCGCTTGATCCACAGAAAAACACATTTTCGTATTCTGTCTCAACCCCCCACGTGCCGACCTGGTCTTTGCGCTCGGCGAACGGAAACGTCGGCGCGTTCTGAAAAATATTCCCGTGATACATCCCCAGTGCGTCCTCGATATCCACCGGGCTTTTGCTTTCGATGCAAGGGCTGCCATCACGTGCCAGAGCGAGGCAACTTTCGATCGGCTCTTCCAACCATTGGTCGATGCTTGCGAGGTATTTTTTCTCCGCTTGCCGCCGCATTCCTTCATTGTCGCGCACAAACAAACTCCACGGCGCGTCCAATCCGAAAAGCGTCATGGTGTGAAAACCTTGTTCGCGCAGCTCCGGCCCGAGAATGCTGTCGTCGGTGAGTGTGTGGCAATAGATTTCGCACGGCATTTTCTGCGGCAACCTGCCGCCTGACGCTTCATCGTAGCTGAGATTCATCTGTTGGTAGCCTTCGTCGCTGTGGAACGTCCCGCAAAACGCTTCAGTCACCGGAATTTTTTTTGCATTCAATTTAGGCAAACGATTCAGGAGCATGTTGATTTTGAACACGGATCCTTCATCGGTGCGATCCGGCTGATAGAATCGGCCCGTAAATTTCGCCAGCAAATTTCGCCCAAAATTAACGAGGAGAAACCGCGCCTCGACGGTCTCGTTTTTTCCGTTCAACAGAAATTGAACCGCCCGTGTTTTGCCTGTGACGTTCAGCGCGTGGATATGAACATCCGTTAGCATTTCCGCGCCTGCTTTACGTGCAGCGTGTTCGAGTTCGGACGACACCGCGCCCATCCCGCCGACCGGCACTTTCCATTCGCCTGTTTTATTGCCGATTAAATGATAAAGAAAACAGCGGTTTTGCAGGAGCGAACTGTCGTGCGGATACGTGAAGACGCCGACCTTCGCATCTGTAAACACAACGCCGCGCACCAAATCATCTCGCAGGTAACGCTCGATAGCATACCCGAGCGGTTCCTCAACCAAAGTGCGCCATGCTTCGCGCGAGATTTCGTCGCCTTTGAACCGGCGCGCCATTTCTTCCCGGGAAACCAGCGGTTCGAGCATCGAGTCCCAGACGCGCTCCGCGAACACGCGCGGCAACGCGTAGAAGCGTTTCAAGTCGTCGTACGCAGTGGCGTTTCCGGTCAGTTCACTCATCGACCGGCGGCCCACCTCTTCGTCGACGTTGCTCAAGAGCAACGCGCCATGGTGCTCATGTCTCATGTATGGCGTGCAGGATGCGATCGCGCGCCGGCGCAGTTCCAATTTCAAACCGAGATCCTGAATGATCTTTTGCGGAAGCAAGCTGACTAGATACGAGTAACGCGACAAGCGCGCGTCGTAATCCGGAAAGATTTGCTGCGAGACCGTCGCACCGCCGATGTAATTATTTTTTTCGAGCAACAGTACGCTCAAGCCGGCGCGCGCGAGATACGTCGCCGACACCAGCCCGTTGTGTCCGGCTCCAAGGATTACAACGTCATATCTGGGTTTCATTGAAGAGCTTCTTTTTGGCTGCTGGTGATTATCCGCCACCCGAACTTCTTAACTGCGAGCTGTCGAGGTGCGATCCGTGAGACGCGGTGATGCGTGCGCTGGGGACGACACGCAGCCGCGCGTGCCGTGATTGGCGCCGTCGCCAATCGCCGGGAATGGCCAGTCCGCGCGTAAACAGCCTAATGTCGGAGCGGAATTTCGGCGAGCCGCCGAAATCAGCACGCGAGCCGCGTGCGCTCCCCAGAGGCGGGTGGCCGTCGCCCAAAGTGACGACATCGTATTGCGATTTCATTTTGAATTCGGTCGGGAATGCATGCTTACATCAAATATCGCGACGCAAACATCAAACATTTCTTAGCCGACAGACGCGTTTGAGTGTCTTCCGGTCTCATTTCAATCATTCTCGCATTGCGGATGACGCGGATTCTTGCGAACGTCGGTGAAAGGCTGCAGGCATGCTCGCGGCATCGCGTCCCGGACCAAAGAGCAAGCAGGGGCAACGGCATCAAGGCCGTGGCAGACCGTGCCGCAATAAAACCATTGATGAGCGACATCGCGATGTCCTTATTAGAGATTGTTGTTTCAGGGCCGATGCGATGAGAATGTTCTTCTGGCAGAAATGGACGATTGTCCTGCTCGGCGTGGTGATCTTCGGCAGTGCCGCATATATCGCGCGTCTCGTCTTTCGCCCTGAAGGACTGGCGAGATACAGATCGATTCCGTGGGTGACCTACGTTCATCCCAACGTAAGAAAGCTGAAACAAGCTCAAACTCTAGTTGGCGAAGGGAAGTTGAAAGAAGCGCGCAAAATTCTGATAAACGCGCTTCTGACTGCGCCGAAATCACCTGTCACCCGTGAGTTGCGCGACCTACTCGGTGACGTCAACACACAAATCTTCTTCTCGAAAGAACCTTCACCGCGCAAGACAGAATATATTGTGAAGCGCGGAGACGCGCTGTCATCGATCGCGCGAAAGCTTCAATCCAGCGCCGAAGCGATCGTTCGCGTGAACGACCTTGATTCCACATTGATCCGGCCAGGAGAAAAGTTGCTCGTGCCTGCGCTTGATTTCACCATCACGATAGACCTTCCGCGCGACCGCGTCATTGTGCACGATAGCCATGGATTTTTCACACAGTACCCGATCGCGTCTGCCGAGTTGCCGCCGACGCGACAGCCGACCATTCAGACGAAAGTAACGGCGACGTCGTTTTGGGAAAATGGGAAGCCGGTGCGTTCCACTCATGAATTCCAGAAGGAAAAGGAAGGCACTCCGCGCATCGACCTCGGGCGGAGGGGCTACATTCTCTATGGCGTCGAAGAAGAGAGTGATGCCACAGGTTCGCAGATTGAGGTCGAAGCTGACAATAAGGAGCAGACACCAAATTCTGACAATCCAAATCGACCGCCTCAAGGAATTGCAATGCTGAAAGATGATCTCGCCGAGATAGACTTGCTCATTCACAAGGGCACGCCTGTGACGGTCATTCTCAATCGCGAGACACAACACGGCCGGTAGGGCGTGCGCGCCGCTTGCGTGCGACCCGTTTTACCGGCCGGCACTCCCACATCTTACCAAATCATTCCCGACGATTGGCGAGCCGCCAATCGCAGCACGCGGGCCGCCCGCACACAGGCGGGCAGGCTGTGCGCTCCCAGCATCTGTTCATTTGCCGGCGATATCGAGCACAACGCGGAAACGTGCTTTGCCGCTCATCATTCGCTCGTACGCCTCGGCGGCTTTTTCCAACGGAAAAATTTCATTCATGGAATGCACGTCCGCCGACGCACTAAATTCGAGTGTGTCCTGCGAATCGATGGACGTTCCCGAGTACCAGCCTTTGACGGACCGGCAGCCAGTGATAAGCAGAATCGGATCGACCGAGAGCGGTCCTGCTGCGCCGATTACCATAAGCACTCCGTTCGGCGCAAGCCCGCCGAGGACCGCTGCCATTGCGTCCGCCTTCGTTACGGTCGCGATCACAACTTTCGCGCCGCCAAGCTTATTCAGTTCCGCCGCCGGATCGGAGGCCTGGCTGTCGATGTAGTGGTGAGCGCCAAGTTTTTTGGCGAATGCTTCCTTCTCTTTTCCGCGAGCAATCGCCACGGTGTTGAACCCCATCCTTGCTGCGAACTGCACGCCCAGATGACCGAGTCCACCGATGCCGAGCACAGCAACCACATCCCCGCCTCGCGCGCCGCTGTTTCGCAGCGCGTTGAAGGTCGTTACGCCCGCGCACATGAGCGGCGCACCGTCGACGGCAGAGAGTTCGTTAGGCACAAGCGCCAGCGCTTCAGCCGGCGCAAGCATGTATTCGCCGTAGCCGCCATCGAAAGAAATTCCTGTGGTCAGCAAGGCCACAGTGCAGGCAAAAAACTCGCCGCGCCGGCATTGATCGCAATAGCCGCAGTTGCCACCGTGCCAGCCAACGCCGACACGCTGGCCAGTTTTCCACGGCTTTACCCCCTCGCCCACGCTATCAACGACACCAATGACTTCGTGTCCGGGCACACGTGGATACTGAATACCTGGCCAAAGTCCTTCTTTGACTAACGAATCGCTATGGCAAACACCGCACGCCTCCACCTTAACGCGCACCCAGCCTCGCTCCGGCTCAGGGATATCGCGTTCGACTAACTCAAGCGGCCCGCCTGCTCGCGGGACTTGGACAACACGCATCTTTTTGCTCATGTGTTTTCAATCGTCTCAGTCTTAGAAAAACACAAGAGTTGCGCTGGACGTTCTGGGGAGCGCACAGCCTGCCTGCCGGTGCGCGGGCGGCTCGTCGCGCGCCTTCGGGAGCGACCGCGTCCGCGCGATCGCGAACTTTACTGTAGACGTTTCTTTCAGGTGGGGCCTTTGCTTAAGGAACGATTGTTTCCTAGTTCGAGTTCCCATCTTCCCGCGTCTCGGCAAGCTGCCGAGACATACAGGCTAGCAGCCTGTGCTCGCCAGAAATCGGACGCGCGACCGTGCTCTCAAGCCATTGTAGCTATCCAAATCGAGCGGGCATCTCGCCCCGCACAGGGCCAAAATCGCAGGGCGTTTGATTCGCTCGCTCCCGCTCGCTCACCCTGTTGGGCTTCCCGTCTATGTCGCTCGGCACCCGCCGGCTCCATTCTGTGAAACGCCGGTCCAAAATCAGTTGGCGTCTGGCACAGACGCCCTACAGTTCGGGATCACCGCAGCGCGTGGCGCTTGTAAGGAATGAAAATTGGTTTCGCTCAGATTAACCCGACCGTAGGAGATTTGAGGGGAAATTGCGAACTGATTGCCAGCGCCTATGCGCGGCTCGCAGCTGCGGGCGCGGAACTCGTGCTTACGCCTGAGCTGGCGATGACCGGATACCCGCCGCAGGATTTGGTTCTCAAATCGCGTTTTGTTCCGGAGAATCTGGAGTTGCTCGAAAAGCTTCACGCCCGCGTCGGCGACGCGGCGTTGCTCGTGGGGTTCGTTGATCGCAACAAGGGACGGGGCAAACCATTTCGTAACGCTGCTGCTTTGCTCGAACGCGGCAAACCAATTCGCAAAACCTACAAATCACTGTTGCCGACTTACGATGTCTTTGACGAGGAGCGATACTTTCAACCGGCCGAACGCGTTGAGCCGGTTATTGTTCACGGGAAAAAAATCGGCGTAACGATCTGCGAGGACATTTGGACCGAACACTACCTGCCGCGACCGCTTTACGATTGCGAACCGGTGCGCAGCCTGGTGGAGCAAGGCGCGCAAATCATCGTTAATCTGAGTTCGTCGCCGTTCAGCTTACATAAGCCGGCAATCCGTTATGAAATGGTGGCAGGTCTGGCACGCGCTTATCAACGCCCGATCAGCTACTGCAATCTCATCGGCGGCAACGACCAAATCATCTTCGACGGTAATTCTTTCGCGGTGAATTCAGCCGGGAATGTGACCGCGCAACTCGCGGCCTTTGGTGAAGAGGAACGAGTGGTCGATACCGATTCCACTTCGGCAATCGAATTTCACGAGGGCAAAATACCGGAACAAATTTTTGCCGCACTCTCTCTCGGGCTCCGTGATTACTGTCGTAAATGTAACTTTCGCTCAGTAGTGATTGGTTTGAGCGGTGGAGTCGATTCCGCTGTTACGGCGGTCATCGCGGCTGATGCATTGGGCGCTGACAACGTTACTGGCGTTGCCATGCCAAGCCCGTACTCATCGCGCGGCAGCATCGAGGACGCGCGAGCGCTCGCGCGTAATCTCGGGATAAAATTTCTCGAGGTTCCGATCACCGACGCGTTT
>DASXOI010000052.1:0-2039 GCA_036494375.1 Candidatus Udaeobacter sp. | reverse complement strand
GAATCGTTAATGGTAAAAATGTCCGCAGAATACTCGGGAAAATTCGCTGCAGTCCAATCCCTACCAAACCGCCGAACAATGCTCCGGCCAGGCTGATCGCCGATGCCTGAATAAAGTAAATAAATGCTATTCCGCTCGTCGAAGTACCCAGACATCGCAGAATCGCGCCAGTTCGCACTTTTTGCTGCAGGTGCGCTTGGATTGCACTCGCTATCCCCACGGCGCCCAGCAACAATGAAATGAATGCGACCAGATTCAGAAATCGGTAAAGATTCTCGACCGATGCTCCGAGATCCTTTTTTCGTTTGTCGACCGTTTCGAACTCAAGGCCCAAGCGTCGGATTTGTGGCGTGAGCGCGGCAATTTTCTGCGCCACCTCCGTTCCTTCGCGAAACTTCACATAGGCGCGGTAATGAGCCACGCTTCCGGGACGGAGCAGATCAAGCGGAAGATCCTGCAGCGCAATGTAAACACGCGGCGCGAAACTCGCAGACGCTGATGCGTCGCCCGGCACTTTTCTCAGAGCACCGGCGATCTCGAAATCGTGGCCGCCTAGCGAAACGTTACCGCCGGCTGCCGCTCCAAACTGGAAGAGCAACGTCTCGTCTGGGACGGCGCGACCGCCTTGCCTCAAATCTTGCACTGCCTTTGCTGGTTCAGTTTCCATCTTTCCGTAGAATGGGAAGTCGCCGCTGAGGGCGCGAAGATGCACCAGGCGCGTACCGCGGCCGAGAAACACAGCCATGGTCGACAAACGCACCTCGCGCGCCTGTGCTCCGCCGATCGAACCGAGAAACCCTTCTTCTGTAGTGGTGAACGGACGCGTGGATTCGATGATCAGGTCTGCTCCCACCAACGTCCGCGCCTGGTCATCGATCGATTGCGAAAGGCTTTGGCGAAACGAACCGATGGCTACCAGCGCCGCGACCCCCACCGTGATAGAAAGTGAGAAGAGCAGAAGGCGCATTCGACTGGTACGACTGTCGCGCCACGCCATTTTGAGAATGAAACTAGGCGCCATCCTGAACCATTTCACCGTTCCGCAACCGGATCGTTTTCTCTGTGAGACACGCGACCTCTGGGTCGTGCGTCACCAGCACGAGCGTCGTTCCGGAGTCGGAATTCAGTTCGAGCATGATGTCAATCACCGACCGGCTTGTCTCCGCGTCCAGATTTCCCGTGGGCTCGTCGGCGAATAGGACAAGCGGCTTGTTAATGAACGCCCGCGCCAGCGCGACGCGTTGTTGTTCGCCGCCGGACAATTGGGTCGGAAGATGCGAAACGCGCTCCGCGAGCCCGACGCGTTCCAGGAGTTGCAGCCCTTGCTGTCGGGCTGTCCGGTCGCCGCGCAATTCCATCGGCACGGTGACGTTTTCTAGCGCAGTCAGGGTCGGGATCAGCTGGAAACTTTGAAAGACGAAGCCTACCAGCTGGTTTCGCACTCGCGCCCTCTCGTCTTCTCCGATTTCGTCCAGGGCAATTCCATTCAGACAGACGTGGCCTGAAGTAGGAAGGTCGAGCCCGGCGCACAATCCCAATAGCGTGGTTTTCCCGCTTCCCGAGGGTCCGAGGATGGAGCACGTCGCGCCCGGTCCCAAAACGAACGAAATATCTTTTAGTACCGTTAATTCACCGGAGTTCGTGCGGTATGACTTCGTCAAGCGCTGAACATCCAGGATGGCAGAGGCATTCATTGACGTTAAGGTGCAACTCGCTTTCGTTTCGCAACGCGTGGGCAAAACAATACCTCAAGTCAGTCTATTCGCCTTCTTCATTGGCTTTTCTCTCGCTACGGAGAGCTTGGCACAAACTGCGGCGGTCGTGCCGAAAAAGACGATCGTGTTTCTCGGCGATAGTATCACCGCCGGTTACGGTTTGGCCAAAGGAGATGCCTATCCGGCTCTGATCCAAAAGAAAATAGAAGAAGCGGGCCTGCCCTACGAAGTAGAAAACGCCGGGCTTAGCGGCGATACCACCGCCGGTGCCTTGCGGCGGATCGATTGGCTTCTGCAGCGGCCAATCCACGTGCTAGTGATCGA
>DASXOI010000051.1:0-1628 GCA_036494375.1 Candidatus Udaeobacter sp. | reverse complement strand
TTGTTAAGCGCAGGCGTCTGGGAACTTTTTTTACCGGGCATCAAGCAAGGAGCGCACTACAAATTTGAAATCCGCACCCAGACCGGCGCCGTGCTGCTAAAGAGCGATCCATTCGCTTTTTTTAATCAGCCCGGCAAAACCACAGCATCTCTGGTGTACGATTTAGAACGTTACGCCTGGAGCGACGCCGAATGGATGGACGCGCGTCAGAAAAAAAACTGGCCGCAAAGTCCGATCAGCATTTACGAGGTGCACCTCGGTTCATGGCGTCGGAAAGAAGAAAATCGTCAACTCACTTATCTCGAACTCGCCGACACGTTGCTGCCGTACGTGTTGGAATTGGGTTACACGCATATCGAACTGTTGCCGATTGCCGAGCATCCCTTCGAAGGTTCTTGGGGTTATCAGGTCACAAATTATTTCGCACCTACGAGCCGGTTCGGTCCGCCTGATGATTTCCGTCATTTCGTCGACAAATGTCATCAGGCCGGAATTGGCGTGATCATGGACTGGGTGCCGGCGCATTTTCCAAAGGACGCACATGCCCTCGCGGAGTTCGATGGCACCCATCTGTTTGAGCACATGGATCCTCGTCAAGGCGAGCACCAGGATTGGGGCACGCTCATTTTTAATTATGGTCGCAACGAGGTGCGGAATTTTCTGATCGGAAACGCGCTCTTCTGGCTCGACAAATATCACATCGACGGTCTGCGCGTGGACGCCGTGGCATCGATGCTTTATCTCGATTACTCCCGGAAGCCTGGGCAATGGATCCCGAACGTTTACGGCGGCCGCGAGAACCTCGACGCCATCCATTTTCTTAAACAATTCAACGAAGTTTGTTACGAGCGTTTCCCGGGGATCATCACAATTGCTGAGGAATCAACTGCCTGGCCTGGTGTGACGCGTCCGACGTATCTCGGCGGCCTGGGGTTCGGCTTCAAATGGAACATGGGATGGATGCACGATTTCCTGCATTACATGAGCATCGATCCGATTTACCGGCGCTATCACCACGGCAATATCACGTTTTCGCTGCTCTATGCATTCCAAGAAAATTTTATCCTCGTGCTTAGCCACGATGAAGTTGTTTACGGCAAACGCTCACTGCTATCCAAAATGCCGGGCGACGAATGGCAGAAGTTTGCCAATCTTCGGATGTTCCTGGCGTGGATGTACGGACAGCCTGGGAAAAAGTTGGTGTTCATGGGCGGCGAATTCGGCCAACCCAACGAGTGGAACCACGACACCCAGCTCGACTGGGAACTGCTGAAACTGCCGCGCCACGACGGACTTCGCCGGCTGGTGCAACATTTGAACTACACTTACAAAAACGAATCGGCGCTCTGGCAGCTCGACGACACTTACGACGGATTCGATTGGATCGATTTTCACGACGCCGAGAACAGCGTCGTTTCGTTCCTGCGGAAATCCCGAGACGGTGACGTTGTTGTGTTTGTCGTGAACGCGACGCCGGTGGTGCGTTATAACTACCAACTGGGCGTTCCCGAGGCCGGCTTCTATCGCGAGATCATCAACACCGACGGCGAAACCTACGGCGGCACCAACATAGGAAATTTGGGCGGCGTTCAGAGCGAAGCTCGCGAATGGATGGGCCGCGAACATTC
>DASXOI010000050.1:0-5937 GCA_036494375.1 Candidatus Udaeobacter sp. | reverse complement strand
TCACCTCTCACGAATCACTTCTCACGAGCTCCTGTCCGCTGCCGATCACAAATTACAAACAGATCGTCCTTGCGCATGGCAGTGGCGGGAAGCTCAGCCACCAACTCATCGAGAAGATGGTTTTGCCGCAGTTCCGAAACGAGCTGCTGGAACCGCTGCATGACGGCGCCATTTTTTCGTTGAATGGCGAACGCGTCGCGTTCAGCACCGATTCGTTTGTCGTTAGCCCGATATTTTTCCCCGGCGGCGACATCGGCAAACTCGCTGTTCACGGAACGGTTAACGATCTGGCGATGTGCGGCGCGCGCCCGCTTTATCTCTCGGCCAGTTTTATCCTCGAGGAGGGTCTGCCGATGGAAAATTTCTGGCGAATCGTGCAGTCGATGCGTGCTGCAGCCGATGACGCCGGGGTCAAACTCGTCACAGGCGACACGAAGGTAGTCGATCGCGGCAAGGCGGATAAAATTTTCATCAATACCTCGGGCATCGGCAACGTGCCTAACGAGGTGAACATCCATCCCGCACGAGCGACGGTGGGCGATAAAATCATTATCAGCGGGCCAATTGCCGTCCACGGCATCGCGATCATGTCGGTGCGCGAAGGCTTGGAATTTGAAACTGAAATTGCCAGCGACACGGCACCCTTGCACAAATTGGTCGATGCATTAATCGCCGCCGGGATCGACATCCACGTGTTGCGCGATCCAACTCGAGGTGGCGTGACCAGCGCACTCAGTGAGATCGCGCAGACCGCGAAGGTCGGCATGCTTCTCAATGAAGCTTCGATCCCGATCAGCGAGGAAGTCAAAGGCGCGTGCGAAATTCTGGGGCTCGATCCGCTTTATGTCGCCAACGAAGGCAAACTTCTAGCCATTGTCGCAAATGACGATGTCGGTGCTGCCCTGAGTGCATTGCGGTCGCTGTCGTTAGGTGAAAAGGCGGCTGTGATCGGTGAAGTCGTAGATGAGCATCCCGGCTTTGTGATGATGAAGACTCGCGTAGGCGGCACGCGGGTGGTAGATATGCTTTCCGGTGAACAACTGCCACGGATTTGCTAGCCCGTCGCGCAAGCGCAGGATAACATTCAACGCGGTGACTTCTTGATGTTGTCCGTTCTCTCAAAATGGCCGCTGGTTAGGCAGATTCGCGAACGAAAGGACGGGACCGGCATCGAGGCCATGTCGGATAAAACGCGCGCGATGCATGCGCGCATTGATGACGCTGAGGTATCGCGCTCGATTTGTCCCTATTGCGGCGTCGGGTGCGGTCAGCTGATTTTTCACAAGGATGGCAAATTGATTTCTATCGAAGGCGACCCGGAATCGCCGATCAGCCAGGGGAATCTTTGTCCGAAGGGTGCTGCGTCATATCAATTGCTGACGCATTCGCGGCGCGAAACGAAAATGAAATATCGCGCTCCCCGCTCGAAGGAGTGGACGGAGATGTCGCTCGACCGCGCAATGGACATGGTCGCTGAGCGCGTGTGGGAATCGCGGAAGCGCACGTTTGTGCACGAGCAAGACGGCGTTTCGATCAATCACACGACGGCGGTGTGTCATCTCGGCGGGGCGACGCTGGATAACGAAGAAAATTATCTCATCAAAAAGCTCTTCACTGGAGGCCTGGGCATGGTCTGTGTGTCCAACCAGGCCCGGATATGACATAGCAGCACGGTGCCCGGTCTGGGCACCTCCTTCGGACGGGGCGGAGCTACAACCGCGCAACAGGATCTGGCGAATGCGGATTGCATTCTGATCGAAGGTTCCTCGATGGCCGAAGCGCACCCGGTCGGTTTTCGCTGGGTGATGAAAGCAAAGGAGAAGGGCGCCACGATCATCCACGTCGATCCACGTTTCTCGCGCACGAGCGCGCTGGCCGACATCTGGGTGCCGATCCGCGCCGGTAGCGACATTGTGTTCCTCGGCGGACTCATCAATCATTTGATCGAGTACGAGCTGTACTTTCGCGAGTACGTTATTCATTACACGAATGCCTCCTGCATTCTGTCCGACGAATATCGCGACCCTGAGGATAACGACGGGTATTTCTCAGGATGGAATCCAGAGAAGCGCGCGTACGAAGGCGACAGTTGGATTTACAAAGGCGGCGATCTGAGTCGACCGCAGCGCGATCTGACATTGCAAGATCCGCAATGTGTCTTTCAGAAATTAAAAAAACATTTCGCCCGGTACACGCCGGAGATGGTGGAGAAAGTGTGCGGTATTCAACCTGATCTTTTTCACAAGGTCGCGCATGCTCTCGCGGCCGCATCAGGACCGGAGCGGACCGCTGCGGTTTGTTACGCAGTAGGCTGGACACAGCATTCGAAGGGGGTGCAGATCATTCGTGCCGCGGCGATTTTGCAATTGCTGCTTGGTAACATCGGGCGGCCTGGCGGGGGAATTCTTGCATTGCGCGGTCATGCTTCCATCCAGGGTTCGACTGATATTCCGACGCTTTACGACATTTTGCCCGGTTACCTCAAGATGCCGCGGAAAGGCGATGAGACCCTTCAGCAGTATTTCGATAAGTACACGAAGAAAACTGGCCAGTGGGCGCATTACCCGGAATACCTGGTGAGCACGCTCAAGGCGTACTATGGCAAACGTGCAACCGCGGAAAACGATTTCGGCTACGCCTGGCTTCCCAAGCTTACCGGTAACCACTCCTTCTTTGAGTATCTCTATGAGATGCTCGACGGAAAAGTGGAGGGGCTGTTTTTGATGGGCCAGAACCCGGCCGTCGGCGCACCTAATTCGCGACTTCAACGAAAAGGGCTCTCGAAATTAAAATGGCTCGTGGTACGCGACATGGTCGAAGTCGAGTCCGCAAATTTCTGGCGCGAATCGCCCGAGATCGATCGCGGTGAGCTGAACACGGACGCGATCGAAACTGAAGTCTTCTTTTTTCCCGCAGCCGGTCACGCTGAGAAGGAAGGAGCATTCACGAACACTCAGCGACTCCTGCAATGGCGTGAAAAAGCGGTTGATCCACCGGGCGATTGTCGGTCCGATGCGTGGTTCATGCATCAGCTCGCGTTGCGTTTGATCGCGAAGGCGAAAGCATCGAGCGATCCGCTCGATGAGCCATTGCGCGCATTGGATTGGTGGTATCCGGAAGATCAACTGGGCGATCCGCAAATGGAAGCGGTGCTCGCTGAGATCAATGGCTGGCACACACTCCAAGGAAACGCCCAACGCTCAACGTCCAACGCCCAACGTCAAAATGAAGAAGGCATCGTTTTCGGCAACGATCGCGACGGAACGCCGCATCACGGCCCGCAAATAAATGGTTTTGCTGAATTGAAAGCCGACGGTTCGACCGCTTGCGGCTGCTGGATTTACTCGGGAGTGCTTGGCCGCGACGGCGTCAACAAGGCCAACTCGCGAAAATCCAAAGATTATCTTGGTCATGGCTGGGGCTTCGCGTGGCCGAGCGATCGCCGCATCATCTATAACCGTGCTAGTGCGCGGCCTGACGGCCATCCCTGGAGCGAACGGAAAAAACTGGTGTGGTGGGATTCTGAAAAATGGACCGGGATCGATGTTGCGGGATTTGTACAAGGAAAACCTCCCGACTTTGAGCCGGAGGTAGGCGCAGAAGGACTCGATGCAATCCCGGGTGACGCGCCGTTTGTTTTGCAGGAGGACGGGCTCGGCTGGATTTACGTGCCAAAAGGACTAAAAGATGGCCCGTTTCCAACTCATTACGAGCCGCTCGAATCGCCCGTATCAAATGAACTATATTCGCGCGAAACTAATCCGCCTGAGCATTGGTTTCCACGGGTCGAGAATCGGTTCGCCCCGCCGGGTGACGCGCGATTTCCATTCGTGCTGACCACTTACCGACTGACTGAGCATCACACAGCCGGTGGCATGTCGCGTTTCCTGAGTCATCTCGCCGAATTGCAGCCGGAGATGTTCGCCGAAATATCGCCCGAGCTCGCGCGCGAGCTCAAGGTTAGCAATGGCGATTATATTTGCATTGTTACCTTGCGCGGAGCGATTGAAACGCGCGCACTTGTTAGTCGACGGATTCGGCCCTTGCAGCTAAATGGAAAGACGCTGCACCAAATCGCGGTGCCATATCACTTTGGGACAGCCGGCTTGGTCCAAGGCGGCGCGGCGAACGATCTTCTCACCGTTTCCGGCGAACCCAACGTGACGATCATGGAAGCCAAAGCGCTTACCTGCAACATCGTGCCTGGACGTCTGCCGCGTGGAACGGCGTTTGCAGAATTTCTCAACAAATACGCGTCACAGGCTGGGCCAATCGCTCTACACCCGGAAGAACCGCGGCCGGGCGAAGGCGCAAGTGGCGGCGGCCACGCGACGGAAGGAAAAGAATGACTGTGCCAGCAATGGTAGGGCGCGACCGCCGGGCGCGCCGGAATTCTAGGAGATTCGTTGCGGACGGCCCTGCGGTCCGTCCCTACCAGGTCATATGATCGGCGAAGGCACACACAGTACGAATCAGCGCCGGCATACGTAAGTCCGCGACAATGTCGAGGTTGGTTTCTTCACCGATCCAACTGTGTGCATTGGTTGCAAAGGCTGCGAAGTCGCGTGCAAAGAATGGAATGAAGTGCCCGATGACGGGTTCGTGTGGTCGGGCAATTCCTACGACAACACCGGCCATCTCGGCGCGTCCACGTGGCGGCACGTGATGTTTGTCGAGCAAGACCGACAAAAAGGGGGCCAGATTGTCGGCTCCGTGGCGGAGGCAATCCTCCTGCGACTCTTGAAGGCGAAGAGAAATTGGAGCGCAGCCAGGATTGTCTGCGTCACGAAGACCCGTTCCGCTGGATTTTCCTCTCGGATTTTTGCAAGCACTGCGAGGAAGCGGGTTGTCTCGAAGCGTGTCCCACCGGAGCCATTGTTCGCACTGAAATCGGGTCGGTGCTCGTGCAGAATGATGTTTGCAACGGGTGTGGGTACTGCGTCGTCTCGTGTCCTTTTGGCGTAATCGACCGGCGACCGAAGCCGCTGGCCGATGCCGGTGGCGCATTCAAATGCACCTTCTGCTATGACCGACAAAAGAGCGGCCTCACACCGGCGTGCGCAAAAGTTTGCCCGACGGAATCGATCGTGTTTGGGCGGCTCGATGATTTACGCGCACGCGCGACGCAACGTGTGCAGCAACTGCGAGAACACGGTTACGCCGACGCCCAACTTTATGATCCTACCGAAACGTCTGTGCGCGGCACCCACGCGTTTTTCCTGATTCTTGGTGAACCCGAAGCTTATGGCCTTCCCCCAAAGCCGCAGACTCCGACAATTCATTTGAAGGCCGCGTGGACGGCGGCATTTGCAACCGCGATCGGCGCAATCATTGCCACTCTCTGCGCATTCGCGTTCTTATGAGCGGGCAGAGGATAACTCTGGGGAGCGCACGCATTCTGCGTGCTGGTGAAGGCATTTTGCCTTCACGAATTTCCATTGGTGCAGCGTCGAATCAATGCCGCTGCGGTCCAAGTTCGTCGCTGCAGAATGCGGCGACCAGCACGCTACAAGCGTGCGCTGCCCAGAGTTTATGAACGAATCGCGTCTGGAAACGTTACGCGAGGACGCGTGGTAACGCGGGGCCGTGACCGGCCACGGAGTGAATGTCGCCGGCGGCCCGATCCCGCGAAAGCCCGGTTATTATGGTCAGCCAGTTGTTAGGCCACCGGTCTGGACATGGGAGATTCCGATGTACTTCTTCGTCGGCGGCCTTGGCGGAATGTCAGCGGTGATCGCGCTTGGCGCGCTGCTGTTTCACCAGTTCGATGTTGCGCGCGCGGCAATGTGGGCTGCTGCGATTGCATCTGTGCTCTCGCCAGTTTTGCTGATTTTGGATCTGGGCCGGCCACGGCTTTTCATCAACATGCTGCGAGTATTCAAACCGCAATCGGCCATGTCGATGGGTGCGTGGATCCTGACAGCTTTTGGAATGTGT
>DASXOI010000049.1:0-3575 GCA_036494375.1 Candidatus Udaeobacter sp. | reverse complement strand
GAAAGTCATGTCATAGGCAGACATGGTCTTGGCGATTGTTCCGGCTGCGCCGCCGACGCGAAAGAATCTGCGAGCTACCTCCTGTCCTGCGCCAATTTCAGCGAAGGTGCCATACTTCGTTGAATCCAAATTGATGTGGAGGGCCTTCTCGTCAGTGCCAATCTCCATCTGCGGATTCATATAATTTCTCTAGCGGCGATTGATGACCGTCGCAAATGGCGACCGCCTCAAGGACCGACGGCTTGGGCAGCCGTCGAGACCGCCGCTCCTTGGTTTCGCGCGTCGAGTTTTTACAGCCGCACTTGTTCGGCGTTCTTCGTCTGAATCCAGCCGCGCAGATCATTCGGCAGCGCGGCGTATATCCAATCACCACGCGTGCTTAGAATTTTGATTTCGCTGCCAGCCGGCAAGGCGAGAACACTGTTCGCGCTATCCGCTGTGGCGAGGCGCGCCTGTACATCGCTTCCCGTCACGATGGCGAGAGCGCGCCCTTTGCTTCCTTTGTCGAGCGTGTAAATCGCCCACACAGCTGCAGCGCACACCAGCAGGCACAAAATCGATAATGACATCAGCGCAGCGGATCGGCGACGCGCGAAAATCAGCGCGACAAGTCCGAAAATTCCCAGCCACAAAGTAACCGCCGCCGCGATGCTATACTGATTAATGCTCGCGAATTGAAGATATCGCTCCAGCCGGGTCGGCTGCAGTTCCAGCGCGCGCGATTCG
The DNA here is from genome assembly GCA_036494375.1 of Candidatus Udaeobacter sp. GTDB lineage: Bacteria > Verrucomicrobiota > Verrucomicrobiia > Chthoniobacterales > UBA10450 > Udaeobacter. Next base: position 2,849 of record DASXOI010000049.1, on the reverse strand, counting down.
TCACGCGCAATCTGCAAGTTCGCCGTTGCCTCCGGATGACGTTGATCCAACGCCAGCGCGCGCTCGTAATTTAAAATCGCACGGCCGAAATCGCGCGTGCGAAAATACGCGTTACCCAGATCGTAAAACAGATTTGCGTTCCACTGACCTCCATGAACCAGCGCCTCGTAATCGGCGATCGCTTCTTTGAAATGACCCTGCGCGTATTCCTGGTTCGCTTTGGTGAATTGCGCGTCCTGGTGCGCAAAAGCGGCTGAAGCGATTCCGAAAATTAAATAGAAAAGAACTATAAACCTTCGCGTGATTGTCATCCCGAGCGGAGCGAAGCGGAACCGAGGGACCCCGCGGAGGTGCTCTTCGGTTGCGCCACGGGATCCCTCGACTCCGCTCGGGATGACAGAAAAGAAGTTCATTTCAAATTTTCAATCAGCTCGAGCACATCGCGCCGGTTTTCCGGGGAGATGCTTCCCGGCCCATTGTGCGTTCCGCTGTATTGCCATTCGTCGTTTTGGTCGAACAAACGTCGCAACCGCTCGCGCGAATCAGTATCAAGCCTGAAGGTTTCTGCTGCAGTTTCGGCGTCCACCACGTTTGGATCGACGCCTCGGTTGCGCGATGCGAGCGCGGCTTTCAATCGAACAACTCGCGAAGCTTCGGCATAATATTCCCGCGGCGAGGCATCATCACGGCGCAATTTGTGCATCAGCTCGGCTGCTTCGTGTTGCAGCGCACCGATGCGCCGTGCCTCGCGATCGTCCAATCTTGCTCGCCGAATCTTCAAACCCGCGAACACGAGCAGCGCCGCCAGCGGTAGCGATTGCGCGACCCAGAAACCGCGGCGCGTATAAAGGGGATCGAATGATTCAACCCTTCGCGATGGCTCGGTAAGTTGATACAGAATGTCTTGAGGCTTGTTTGAATTCGCAACCGAGGCGCGGCCTCGAGCTGCCGTAGTGGGAGATGAAGACGGTGGTTGAGCGGCCACGTTCGGTGCAGCTGCACCGCCCTGAACCGTGATTGCCATCGATTCGCTGTGTAGCGTTACGTATTGTTCTTTCGTCGGATCGAAATACGAAAATGCGAGTACCGGCAGGCTCTGCTTGTTCTCGTTAGGCGAAATCACCGTCTCGAAGGTCTTTGTGCCGCTAATGCCAACTTCATCGTCCTGTTTGAACTTGGAAGATGGCGGATATTTATGCCAGCCACGGTCATCCTCGAGCAACGGAGCATTCACCCGATCGAAGTTGCCGCGTCCTGAGATCGTTGTTGTGACTGTGATCGGATCACCTACCTGCACGCTCTTCGGCTTGGCGTCGGTTGCCATGGTAAAGCTTCCAATCGCTCCCGAGAAACTGGGCGGCGCATTTGGTGGGAGCGATTTCACTTCAAGCGCTACAGGATCACTGCTGATCTGGATGTCGCGACGTTCACCTAGCTGTGCAAATGGGTTCGAGAAAAATGGATCCGAAAACGGATCGTCCTGATCGAATAGATCGAAGGGCGAACGCGACCGCGGCGCGTTTCGTCTTCGCGGAACGACCACCTGCGCCTTTGCTTTTACGGGCCCGATTTCAAATTTCCCCGCCCGCGCCGCCGCAATCGCGGTTTTAAACGTCACCACTTCGAAAGGCCTGCCGTTGATAGTCTCCAAATTTTGTGACGACTGCTGCAATTTCTGTGAAGTGAACCCCTGGCCGGCAATCTCAGGCGGCTCGGTAAGCCTAGGATGAACACGAGCATCAAATCCCATTCTAATCTGGACCGGAATAATCTCGCCGACGTACGCGGTCTTCTTCGGTACGATTAATTCGGCGAAAACAAGGTCGCCTGCGTTAGTCGACTGACTCTGAGTGGCTCGACCAGGCCGCGTCTTGGTCTGTTGGTTGGGCGCATCAGCGACGTTTAACGCGAGTTCCGGCGTCCTGAGGATCTTCCCACCGGCGAGAACTGTTTGTGGCGGAATCGTGAACCGTCCCGATCTGAGCGGCAAGATCGTGTAGTTGTAGGTCACGCTCGAGCTGGTCGAGAAGTTGTGTATTTCAAATTGTCGCGATGTTCCGGTAGAATGAATTTCTAAACCATCGATTGAAATTTCTTCCGGCGGCCGCGCATCACCGGGGCCTGTCACCTTGATTTGCAGATCCACGGTTTCACCAATAGTTACCTCCGAATTGCTCAGTACTGCCGTGACACTGGGTGAATCGGCACGGGCAAAGTCGATGCACGCCGCAGCAAGCAGAAACGCTATGGAGATTCGTTGAAACATTTTAATGCCAGGTAGCACTGTCATTCCGAGCGAAGTCGAGGAACCGCGAGGCATAACCAATAGGCAAATTCGCGGGATGTCTCGACTTCGCTCGACATGACAAATGTGAAGCTACCAATCGTTATAGACATGACGTTTTACTTTGCGTTCATCAAGTCGGACTCGCGCCTCTTCATCTTTCATCGATTCAAGGAGCGCCAGCGCCTGGCGTTCGCTCATCTCGCCTTCTTTCTCCTGTTCAGCTTCCGCCGCCATTTGCTCGTTTTTATCGGCGGGCTTCTGTGACTTATCTCCGCCCGCGCCTTTGACTTCGCCGGCGAATTTCTTTTGCGGCGATTCGACGGGGGTGGGGGAGGCGTTTTCCTCTTCGCCTTCTCCCGGTGACGGCGACGGCTTTTCGTTTTCTCCTTCGCCGGGACTTGGTGATTGCTCAGCCTGTTGTTGTCCCGGCGACGGCGAAGGTTGTTTGTCCTGCTGCTTCTCTGTTCCGGGCGAAGGAGATGGACTCTCGCCGGGTTGTTGCTGCTGTTTCTTTTGCGGTTCGTTTTTTGCCTGAGACTGCTCCTTCTGCTGTTGTTCTTTT
>DASXOI010000048.1:0-11009 GCA_036494375.1 Candidatus Udaeobacter sp. | reverse complement strand
GCGGCAGCTTCGTCCGCACGCTATTGTAGATCTTGTTTAATTCAGCCTCAGCGTCCGCGTCCTCAGTATGAAAACTGGCGGCAACAACATCGACATCGGCGCGGTGGAAGATCGCGGTGGGATTCTAACGATTCGTGGCGGCGGCGCGCGACGCGATTGGAATGGCATCCATTATAAACAGGGCATGTCAGGAAAGAACGTGGGAACAACAAGCCTGTCCGCCAATATCGCCACTATTCCGCCGGGTGGCGTCGCCTGCGCGCACATACATGTCGGCTTCGAAGTAATCCTCTATTTAATCGAAGGTAAAGTGCGCCACGAATTCGGAGCAGGCCTGAAACAAGTGATCGAAAACGAGGCCGGCGATTTCATCTACATCAAGCCCGGCGTGCCGCATGAAGTGTTCAACATGAGCGATACCGAGCCGGTGGTCGCGTTCGTCGCCCGCTCGTCGGCTGACGAATGGGACAACATCATTCCTTACGATCGCAGGCAGAAGGACTGAGGAATCAGAAGCGCGTTCGACGTTGGACGTTCGATGTTGAGCGTTCGGCGTTTGCTTCTAGCATTGCCTAATGCCGAAGCATCTTGTCATCAGCACCAGCGGCAACCCGGACAGCAACAGTCGCCGCATGGGTCAGAAAGCGTTTGCGCATCTGCAAAGGCAGAAAGTCGATTGTGATTGGATCGATATCCGCGAAATGGAACTACCGCTGTGCGATGCGGACAAATGTTACGGCATGCCAGGTTCAAAGAAGCTCAGTGCTACCATTGAAGGCGCCGATGGAATAATTATCGCTGCGCCTGTCTATAATTACGATGTTGCTGCGACGACAAAGAATATGATCGAGCTAACCGGTAGCGCATGGGAAGACAAGATTGTCGGCTTTCTTTGCGCCGCAGGCGGAATGGGTAGTTATATGTCAGTGATGGCATACGCAAACAGTCTGATGCTGGACTTTCGTTGCGTGATTATTCCCCGGTTTGTGTTTGCGACTAGTGACGGTTTCGACGGCGACAACATCGCCGACAAGAAAGTTATCCGGCGCATCGAAACTCTTGCAGACGAACTGGTCCGGTTCACGAAGGCGCTGCGCACTTAAGTGCACGGCCGAAGAGTGTCACCTCGTAGCTCCAAGATATCGGCAGGTTCACGCAACCCGCACCGGCGATATAGCGATTTACTTTCAGCGGTTGCCCACAAAATGACTGCATCCGCGCCTTGCGCACGGCACCACGACAGCGCTTTATCCAACAACGTCCTCCCGACTCCCCTGCCGCGCATTTCCGCAACCACATAAAAGTTGGTCAGGTAAGCATGAACCTCGGGTTCGTTAACCGGGTTCGGCATTTTCTCAAACAACTGCACGCAAACATGACCAAGTAACTGTTTGCCATCGTCGACGACCCAGCAGCGCCATGCGCTAAAGTCGGCATTAAAGGCTTTCTTCATCCATGATGTGCAGCGTCGCACAAAATCCGATTTCGTTTCTACGGGCGACCCTACTTCAGTGCGGAATTGATATCGCATTTCTGCCAGCGCACGGCAATCAACTGGGGTTGCCACACGGATTCGGAACCGACTCATGAACAGATTGTGGCTGATTATGCTCGTGCTCGCTACTCGTTGCATCTGACGATCAAATCTGACAACAAGCCTGCCGATGTTGTAGAGTCCGCTATCCTCAGCCGAGCTCACCGCACAGGACGCTCTGATGCGCTGAGGACAGCGCACGCCATAGCCCTCGCGGCGCGCACCGTGTTTTCTTGTCGCCGCACCATGGCTTTGTCAGGATTACAAAATGAGGCATTTTCTCGTGGCGTTTCTCCTGCCAATGACACTAACAGCTCAGAATATGCAGCAGTTGACCGAACAGCTGGGCAAAACTGTTTTGTACGGCGACGTCGCTCTTTCTCCTGATGGGACGAATTTGGCATGGGTACAATCCACCGCCGCGACAACATCGAAACAGACGTATACCCGCGAAACTTCCGGAAATGGCCCGGCTAAACTCGTTAAGCTTCCGATAGCCGGTGAGAGGACTGATTTCGATCTCGCGTGGTCCCCAGATTCGAAGACGCTGGCATTTTTCTCCAGCACCGGCGAAAGAGGCCAGCGACAACTCTGGACTGTAAAGAGCGATGCCTCCGACCCGAAGAAAATTACGAACCTGACTGGATACGCAGCGCGGCCGCATTGGTCGCATGACGGCAAACAGATTGCCTTCCTCTACGTCGAAGGTGCGGGCGGCGGCGGTCCATTGATGGCCGCGCCTGCGACTACTGGCGTGATAGACACTGCCATTCACAATCAGCGCATTGCTGTTCTGGACATCGCGATTGGGCAGGTGCGCCAAGTATCGCCGTCGGATCTTCACATTTACGATTACGATTGGTCGCCTAACGATAAGACGTTTCTCGCAACGGCCGCGCCAGGCCCCGGTGACAATAATTGGTGGATCGCGCAGATTTACACCGTCGATATCGCGAAACGGAACGCCACAGCCATCTACAAGCCTGCTCTGCAAGTGGCTCTTCCTCGTTGGTCACCCGATGGCAAATCTATTGCATTCATCGAAGGCATCATGAGCGATGAAGGATTTCACGGCGGCGACCTGCTCACAATGACCGCAAATGGTAGCGACATAGTGAATCGCACGAAGAGCCGAAAAACCTCGGTAAATTCGTTCTTCTGGCAGACGCCTGATCGAATTTTCCTCGTTGAGTATCTCGGCGGCGGCAGCGCGATTTCCGAGTTGAACCTTACGGACGATTCGGCCCGCACGATCTGGAAAGGTCCCGAGGGAATTCACGCATTTGGGAATTTTCCAAACTTCGCTTTGTCAAAGGAAGGCAAGGTCGCTGCCGCGGTGCGAAGTAGTTACAATTCGCCACCGGAAGTTTTCGCCGGACCGCTCGATGAATGGCATCAAGTGACGAATAACAACGCTGGTCTGCAGGCAAACTGGGGCAAAGCGGAGAGCATCGAGTGGACGAACGAAGAATTTAACATTCAGGGCTGGCTAGTCCCGCCGGCAAAGGTCGACCCCGATAAAAAATATCCGATGGTCGTGCTTATCCACGGCGGACCTTCCAGCGTTACGACCTCAGACTGGCCCGCATCGTTTGGAATGTCGCGTGCGATCATCGCTGCGCTTTCGATGCGCGGTTATTACGTGCTGCTTCCCAATCCGCGCGGCAGTTACGGTCAGGGTGAGGATTTCACCCGCGGGAACGTTCAGGATTTCGGCGGAGGCGATTTGCGCGACGATCTCGCCGGAGTCGATGCGGCGATAAAGAAGTATCCCATTGATCCCAACCGTCTCGGCGTCGCGGGTTGGAGTTACGGCGGGTTCATGACCATGTGGACTGTCACGCAGACAGATCGTTTCCGCGCAGCTGTCGCGGGTGCTGGGATTGCGAACTGGCAAAGTTACTATGGCCAAAATCTGATCGGCCAATGGATGATCCCGTTTTTCGGCGCGTCCGTTTACGACGATCCAGCTGTTTATGAGAAAAGTTCACCGATTCGCTTCATAAAAAACGTGAAGACGCCTACCCTCGTCATCGTCGGCGAGCGCGATGCGGAATGCCCGGCATCGCAATCCTATGAATTCTGGCATGCGCTAAAAACGCTCGGCGTACCGACGAAACTGATCATCTATCCCGGCGAAGGCCATATGTTCATCGAACCCAAGCATCAAGTCGACCGACTGGATCAGACCGTGGAGTGGTTCGATAAATATTTAAAGTAAGGTGGAACGCGTTGCCCCGAACGCGTTCGCCGGGCCTGTGTCATCGGCTCGCCGCGGCGAGCCGATCCACCTCTCTGTGATGTCTGCGGTACCGAACCTCTAAACAGTCGGCAATTGAACAGCGCATCGGCGATTTGTTCCGTACGCAAATCGCGCTCGCCGAAGCGAGCGCGATCATGATTTTTTCCAGATAGTAACGGCGGCGACCGCCGTTTTGGAAAGCAAAGTGTTTAGGCGCCTAGCTTTTCCTTCTTCCCCTTGTTGCACTCCGCTTTGAACTTCGCGAACTGCTCCGGAGTAAGGATGCCTTCGGCATCTTTCATGAACTTGGCTTCGGTTGCGTCCGTACACCCCGCTTTGTGGTGTTCGGTCATCGCCGTTTCCATCTTTGTTTTCTGATCTGGTGTCAGGTTGAGAGTAGCAAGAGAGGCCGTGCAGGCCATCTTCCCTTCGTTCCCAGCCTTCTTCGCGCAATCGCCATGTTCACCCGCGAACATTGTTCCCGCTGCGAATGCGCCCGCCGCCACTAGCGCAATGAGTTTGGTCATAGTGGAACCTGAGACAGCCCTGGAGGGATCACCGTTCAATTTTGAAATTGTCTGGCATCTTCCAGCTGGTCACGTATCACTCATCACTTTGAAAATCGAAGCCACGCAAGAAATCTTTCCGCTGAAACACCCGTTCCGGATTTCGCGCGGCAGCCGCTCAGAAGCGTGTGTCATAACAGTCAGTGTAAGTGATGGACAATCCACCGGACGCGGCGAAGGCGTCCCGATCACGCGCTACAATCAAACTGCCGATTCGGTTTTGGCGCAGATCAGCTCCATTGCGAGCGTCGCCAATTTGGATCGTAATAGACTGTCGGAGTTGCTACCGCCGGGCGCGGCGCGCAATGCGCTGGACTGCGCGTTGTGGGACCTGGAAGCGAAACGCACCGGCAAACGCGCATGGGAACTGGCGAACGTTCCGATTGCAGATGAAGTTGAGACATCATTCACAATCAGTCTTGATACACCGGCGAAGATGGCCGAAGCCGCGGCAGCTGCTCTCGACTTGCCAATTCTCAAATTGAAACTTTGTGGCGACGACAGCGATCTTGCGCGTGTTGAAGCGGTGCGCGCAGCGGCGCCAAACGCACGTCTGCTCATCGACGCCAACGAATCGTGGTCACCTCATCATTATCGAAACACAGTCTCCGCTTTGGAAGAACTTGGAGTAGAGCTGATCGAACAACCATTTCCCGCCGACGCTGACGACGCGCTGGAAACGCTCGACCATCCGATTCCCGTCTGCGCCGATGAAAGTTGCCACACGAGTATCGATCTTCCGCGCATGAAGAATCGCTACGAAGCAATCAACATTAAGCTCGATAAAACCGGCGGGTTAACAGAAGCGCTTCAGGTGTATCAGTGCGCTTGCGAAAATGATTTCAAAATATTGATTGGCTGCATGGTCTGCACCTCACTCTCGATCGCTCCCGCTCGCCTGCTTGCCAGCAATGCCCATTGGGTTGATCTCGATGGTCCCCTGCTCGTGGCCGGCGATCGTAATCACGGACTTGCGTATCAGAATGGTAGAATCGGAATGCCCGGACGGGAGTTGTGGGGCTGACGCATTCTATTTCTGGGTGTAAGACGACACCCGAAGCACGCGAATTGTCATTGGGCTGCCGTTCCGGCGGATATGCCGCTTCTCAATATCGAACTCGATTGTGGACGCTGTCGTAAGCGTGCCGCCGCCGTTCTCCTGGTACTCGATTTTGTAATGGCTGCCTTTAGCCTCAAGCACGCGGTAGCGCATGAATCCCCCTGTATCCGGAACGGAATAAACCAGCCAATCACCGTCTTGCGTCAGCCCTTCTTCATTGAACTGGTTTCCATTCTTCTCCACCGCATTCAAATTGATTTCCGTAGCGACTGGACTCTCCGCATCGGAGTTCCAGGAATCGATCATGTTGAAAACTTTCGGGTGAATGCGCAGCACAGATTTTTCCGCTGGAGGCGCATTAGCGGTCAAATTAGATGTGCGAGTCAAAGTGGACGTGTGAGCTTTTTCGGTTCCCACCGGGTGAAGTGACTGAATGATCTTCGTGAACTCTGTAACGGTAATTCCGGTTGCAGAGAATCCATGAAACCGGCCGAGAAGCGGATGCGAGTCCGGCCCTTTGCTTTTTTCGTCGTTCATGTTGGGGTCGCTTACCCAGTTCGCAATGATCTCGTCTTTGCGGCCATCTTTGCCCTTTGGCCGGTAAATCAAAGACATGGGACCGAAAGGCGATTTGATTTCAGTTTCTTCCGCGTTCTCCTCGACGTCCATGATGTTTCGGTCGCCGATGCCTTCTCTCGCTGACTCGATGGTGAACGTCGCGTTCCAACCATTTCCATATTGGATGGAGTAAAGTGGCAACGGATGATTCTGATCTTCGTTCTCCTGGATCTCGTCGTACGTGATCTCAACATTTTGCAACCGAAGTCCCTGCGTCAAATATGACGGAACATAGCAAGTGATCTCTAGTTGCTTTAGGTCATCTAAAGTCGCGGCCGAAGACACGACCATCGACGACAAGAGCAGCAATGCGCCAGGCACAAAACACGACAGCATTCGTTGAATGCCAGGGCGAGTCATCACTTCAACAGTCTGACCTAGTCCATCAAATTGTCGAGAATTGAACGCGCTGCTCGCAGCGAAGCTGTCAGCTTCCCCTACAACCAATAATTGGCGTAATATCGCCATCCATGAATCGCGCACAGGAAATCGCATCCGGTTTGCCGCCGGACTTGGACTCGCTGCCGCGCCTCAACGGATTCCGAATGCGTGGCATTGCAATGACGCGACTGGAAACTTTCATCGATGCAGCATTTGCATTCGCAATCACCATGCTCGTGATCGCCACACAGCAAATCCCCGACGATATCGAAACGCTCCTTGCTGCCTTCAAAAATGTGCCTGCGTTTGTGGCGAGCATCATTGTGCTGGGAATCTTTTGGCGCGGTCATTGGTTGTGGAGCCGGCGTTACGGTCTGGAAGACGGCGTGTCGATCTTTATTAGCTGGGCAATGATTGTCACGATGTTGATCTACATCTATCCGCTGAAAGCAATTTTCAGTTCCATGTGGTTTTTGGTTACCGGCGGTCGAGTCGGTCACGCGCTCGGCGCGCATTCTGAATCGCAAGTTCGCGCTCTCTTCGCAATTTTTGCATTAGGCTTCACCGCTATCGCACTGGAGATGGTATTCTTGAATTTGCGTGCCTGGCAATTGCGGCAGCCGTTGCGATTGAATGCACGAGAAGGAGCAATGACATTTAATGAGGTAACCGGATGGAGTATTCCAGTCGGGGTCGGACTTGTTTCGTCGGTACTCGCTCTATGCCTGCCTAAAACGCAGATCGAGTGGAGTGGCTGGATTTATTTCTCCATGCTCCTTCTCGTGCCGTTGCACAGAGCTTACTTTGGACGGAAGCCGGAATAGGAAGCATTTCATTGAACTACGTTTTTGTTTTCGCTCTTGGAATCGGAATTGTGGCTGGCTTGCGGTCATTGACTGCGCCTGCTGTAGTGGCATGGGCCGCGCACATCGGTTGGTTGAATCTGCACGGCTCGCCGCTTGCGTTCATGGGATCAACGACGGCGGTCGCGATATTTTCTCTGCTCTCGGTCGCCGAGTTAATCGCAGACAAACTGCCGATGATTCCGAAACGTACTGCACCCGCACCGTTGATGGCGCGCGTCGTGACAGGAGGCCTGTGCGGCGCATCTCTCCTCGCTGCCGCAGGGAAATCGTTGCTCGCGGGAGCGTTGCTCGGTGGAATCGGCGGCATTGTCGGCGCTTTTCTCGGCTACGGCATCAGGAGACTTCTGAATTTGCACATTAAGGACCTCGTGATTGCCGTCTGCGAAGATGCGATAGCGATTGGTTTGGCGTTATTTTTTGTCTCACGGTAACGCAGGCACTTGGGTGCGCGCTTCGAAGCGGATTGATTCGGTGCCGTCGACGTGTCTTTAATCTCGCAATGTCCAAACCTCCGCGGACGACCAGTTCAACCCCGACGCGACAAATCCGGCCGCCGCCCCTATCGCAGCATCTGCGCGAGTTCGCATCGCGGCCAGATGCGTGGATCGTGCTCGCGCGCAACATGATTCCCGTCGTCGGGATCTACGCGTTCGGCTGGTCCGCTGCGGTCAGCGTTTTCAATTATTGGTTCGACGGTCTAACCGCACTGGCCGCGATCGTCGCGGTGATGGTTCCGCGCGCGCTTCGCGAGACGCAATCCGGAAAGGATCAGGCAACATTCGTCGGCAATATTGTACGCGGCGTGTTTGTGTGGCTCCTGCTCGTGGGCATTGTCGGTCTGCCGTACTGGATCGTGTTGATTCCGCTACATGATCTTCTCCTCGGCAATGAATTGCGGCGCCAGCTCGCGCATTCTCCCGTGCTTTGGTTCACCTTTGGCTCGCTCGCCGCCAGTCATTTTTGGAAAGCATTCCGAATGGGCTACGACACGATGCCTGACAAGGAACTGAAGCAGCGGGTACGCTGGGACGTCTACCTCCTGATCCTGCGAGCAATCGCGATGTTCATCATGGCCGCGCACGGACTCTACTTTATTCTGGTGCCGCTGATGGCGCTGCTACTGACCTATCTTGAAATCTGGCCCGACCGCGCGATCGGCGCCGTTTTCGGCGATGCTTCGCGGCTTTGGGAATACGATCCTGGCAATCCGACATCGAAAAGGCGCTTACCCTGACGGGTATCTCAGCAAAGCGTGCTTCATGGCATGAGATTATGGTCAAATTAGGCTCCTTTATATCATGAGCGGGTTCTTCGAGGAGTTACAGCGGCGCAAAGTTTATCGTGTGGCAGCGGCGTATGTGGTTGCCGCAGGATTTTTGATCCAAATTGCGTCGGCCGCGTTTCCAGCATGGGAATTGCCGAATTGGAGTTTGCGACTCGTGATTGTGCTTTTGTTAAGCGGTTTTCCGATTGCGCTTATACTGGCCTGGGCATACGACATCACACCGCAAGGGATTCAGGGCACGCCAAAGGCACCAGGAGCTCATCGGCGACGAAATCTCATTTTGCTCATCGTCTCCGCTATCATTATCTCTGCTGCCGCTGGTTTCTTTCTCCTGCCACGGGCCATCTGGCAAAAGGTCGACAAATCCGTCGCGGTGCTGCCTTTTCAAAACTTAAGCGACGATCCGGCCAATGCTTATTTCGGCGATGGCATCCAGGAAGAAGTCCTTACGCGTCTCACCAAGATTGGCGATTTGAAAGTCATTTCGCGCACTTCAACGCAAGGATATCAAAGCGACCCGAATAATCTTGCTGAAATCGCAAAGCAGCTTGGCGTAGCGAACATCCTCGAGGGTAGCGTCCAGAAGGCCGGCGATCAGGTGAGGGTGAACGTTCACCTGGTTAATGTGCAAACCGGGTCGCAACTCTGGGCCGAAACGTATGACCGGAAGTTGAGTGACATTTTTAGCGTCGAGACCGAGATCGCTAAAGGAATCGCGGAATCGTTACAAGCGAAGCTGACCGGCCGTGAAGAGCAAGCGTTGGCTGCTCAGCCAACAAATAACCCGCAGGCTTACGATGCCTACTTACGCGGATTGGCTTTTGAAGCGCGTAGCAATTACTCCAGCGATGCCTTGTTCAAAGCCATTGAATATTATGACCTGGCGGTGCGGCTTGATCCGAATTTTGCGCTCGCTTGGGCGCGACTTTCCGGTGTGCACGCGCTTCTTTACTCTAACCGACGCGACACCACTGCCGCTCGCCGCGATGCGGCGAAGCAAGCTTTAGAAAACGCACAGAAACTGCAGCCGACCACGCCCGAAACGCTGCTCTTCACTGGTTACTATCAATATTGGGTGTTGCAAGATTATGGACTGGCCAAAGCGACATTTGGACGCGTCAGCAAAATGTTGCCAGGTAACAGCGAGGTCTTATACGCGCTCGGGGCAATTGCGCGAAGCGAGGGACATTGGGAAGAAAGTATTGCCTACTGGGAGCGGGGCCTCGCGCTTAATCCGCGGAATACAGCGTTACTGACCGAAGTTGCATTTACATACGCTGCGCTTCGACAATTTCCGACAGCGAAAAAGCTCTACGATCGGGCGCTAGAGATTCTTCCGAATGAATTGTCACTACTGGCATTAAAAGCCAGCGTCTACCAGGCGGAAGGTAATCTGCAAGAAGCTGCTAAATTGCTCGTGCAAGTAAACGCGCAAACGAATTCGGACGTGGCCGTTCGAATTAAGCTGACTCAATGGAGACTCGAACGAAACACTGAGCGCCTCCGGCAGATACAAACCCGAGAAACTCGATTGCAATTTACTTCTGGAATTGAGAAAGGAAGCAAGGAGGTGGGCCTGGCGTTGGCGCAACGCGTAGCTGGTGACACTGCTCATGCAAAAGCTGACGCTGAACAAGCGCGCAGCACGCTTGAGTCGCTCAAGAAAGATCAACCAGACAACGCCTTCATTGCAGCAGCGCTGGCTGTCGCTTACGCCATGCTTGACCAGAAGGAGCTAGCCCTTAACGAAGCGCAGCGAGCAACCACGCTTTTGCCGAGTAACAAAGATCGGCTATCTGGACCCGCTTTCGAAGAGAACCTGGCACTAGTTGAAATGATAATTGGCGAGAATAGTCGCGCGACCGCAACTCTCACGCGATTACTACACACGCCCTATGGTGGCTGGCTTTATAGTCCAACGCCCATCACGTCGGCACTTTTAAAGCTCGACCCAATCTGGGATTCGTTACGGACGGAACCGGTTTTTCAAAAACTTTGCGAGGAAAAGCAGCCGTAAATCTGCTAGAAGCCGTCGACTCTGTTTTCCGGTGGCTGCGGTGGCGGCGTTGGAGAATTTTGATCCGACGAAGTTGTGTTATTTCCTTCAGCGGCCCTCTTTGCAGCCCACCGAGCTTTCATTGCGGCAGCGAGTTGAGCACGACGTTCCGGTGAGAGATTCAGTTTTCTCTTAACTTTCCTGGCACTGCTCGGTTTCTTGGCGTCCGTTGTCGGCTCCCAAGATTTCTTTCCGGCTGACGCAGTAGCTCGCACCGCCGATTTTCTAGCAGCTTTCAACGCCTTTGCCGACTCTGCCTGCTGCAGTGCGCGCTTTAATCTGGCCAGCTTTTCTGGACCTTCTCGCAGACGGTTCTCGAGTTGCTGGATCTTTTTCTTTAACTTTTTCAGCTTCATGGTTGTCTCCTCCCTTGCGCCGAATGGCGATAACGATTGCGTTTT
>DASXOI010000047.1:0-17779 GCA_036494375.1 Candidatus Udaeobacter sp. | reverse complement strand
ATTCCATCCTGGTAAGTGGCACTAACCTTATTGGCATCCACACGAGTGGGCAGCGCAATACTGCGGCGGAATGTGCCGACGTAGCGTTCAGTGCGCTGTGCGGTCTCGCCGTTGTTGCTCTCATGTTTACGCTCGCCGCTGATCGTCAGCGTCCCGTCATGCAAAGAAATGTCGATATCTTCCTTACGCATTCCCGGCAACTCGACGACGGCAACGAAATGGTCGCCACTTTCGTAAAGATCGAGTGCGGGTGACCAGCCTGTAAAAAGCTGGCTCGTGCGGCCAAAACCAGACGAGAACGGCATATCAAAGAACGAGTTCAACTCGTCCCGAAGATTGCTCCAGCGATCCAACGCCGGCCATGGCGCTGATTCGGGAGCGTGATAACGAATTAGATTCATATTCTAAAATCTCCTTTCTTGGATTGCGGATTCAGTTCGCCGAATCAAATAGCTCGCGGCGTGCCAAAGGCGCCCGCGGCGAATGCGTCCTCACAAAACGCACAAATCCAGTGCCTTATCCGATGAGCCGTTCGCCATCCGGAAATAAGTTTTGGTTTAATCGGCACACGCGAACCGCGGACAGATCACCTGTGGAGACAAAATTTCACGGCTCTTGTCGGACTACGCAGGCAACGGCTTGACAATTTTATCGTGAAACGGTTACGAGTCGGGTTGTGACCTCGCTGAGCGAAAGTCGCTCCGAACTCGATGCAATGATCGCCGACATCGAGCTAACACTGGTCAGCATCATTCAGGGTGTGGCGCTCACGGTACTAATCGAAGCCTCGCGCGAGCCGATTGCGAAATTGGACTGGAAGATGTGGCCTTATGTTCTCTCAGGTTTGATCATTATCCTGGTCTTCTGGTCGCGTGTCGTGCTGCACATTCTTACGGTCATCCGCTGGCCTTTGGAGTTCGGGCACAATTTTCTCTACATGGCTTGTGCGCTCGTAGAAGCGTTTTCCTTCGCACAACTTCGCAATCCTGGGCGCTGGTTCGCGTTCATAGCAGCATTTCTCGGCGTCGGTTGGTTGTTGTTTGCCTATGATCTGCGCCTGATTCGCATGCGGGTGCGGGATCGCACCGGAGATGTAGGCAATCGGCTGTATGCGCTCCTGACACGCGATCAGTGGCTCAACATCGGCTTGTTGTTGCCAGCTTTCTTTCTTGTGAATGTGGCCTGCGCGGTTGCAATCCATTTGCGGCCCGAGTTTTTTCTCGTCCAAGATGGACATCTCTGGTTAATCGGCGTGCAACTGATCGCTTTCGCGGGATATTTGTCATACGTCGTCATCTTTTATACCAAACTGGCGCCCTTGATTGCGGAAGCGCGCGCGGAATGGCGCAGAAAAAGCCGTGCCAATGAGACTTCCGGTTAGCGGACGAATACAATTGCGGAACGATTAGCGAACCGCGTCGCCTTCACTAGTGCGGGCAATTGGTTCCACATTTGAAGGCAGTTCAAGTTTGCTGTCCAGATACACGACCACGAAGGCGATCCCCACCAACGGCTGGAGGATTTTTTCGACAACGCTCAAAGCGAAAGCAGCAATATTAAAACCACTGGCTTTCTGCGCCTCAGTTATTCGTTGCAACAACGCCTGAGGGTCTTGTGTCGTCATCAATTCATTCAAGTACTGATGCACCGTCCCCCACTGCGCGCCCAGCGTGATCGTCAGCACAACGGCAAACCAGATGGAGGCGACGAAGGCACCGCGCCACAACGGGCGTTGAAACCACGGAAGCTCGCGTCCACTGCGCGCCAGATCGCGGCTTTCACGCAATGAATCGATGAATCCCGCGTTCTCAAGAACGGTGAACTGCTGCCAAAAAAGAACGTTCACGAAGAAACGGCCAAACATCCAAACCTGCAGGATGAGCAAAGCCATGGCGACAAGAACCAGCAACACTGACGACGACGCTGCGAGAGACATGGCCGCAATCGCCAGACCGAACACCATCAGTAGAAAGAACACCCCGTAAACGAAGATGCACAGCGCGGCGACTCGCGGCCAAAACTTGACCGCTCTATTGAGCACGCCGACGAGACTGAATCGGTTTCCGCGCACGATTTCCGCCGTGAGAATTTGAATTCCGGCGATGTAAACCGGCCACATCACGATCGACAATATGAACATCACAAATGCGAAGCCCGCGACGAAAACCGAAAGAGTATCGGCGTTGGCCCCCTGCGGCGGTTTCACGAACGCAGTTGCTAGCTGACTGCATATAGACGGCAGCAGCATCAGCAGCGTCAGGCCGAGGAATTGAAAAAAGCCTTTTCGATAAATCTGCAAAGTCTCCGTCAAAATTTCGGTAAAGCTGCGCCTGGAGATTTGTACAGGCGATCGTGTGAAAGCTTCCGTGGGCGGCACCGCCGGTGGCATGCTGAAGAGCCCGGGGATTTCCGCTGCCGTTGTCCAAAGGTCAACGTCGGCTTGGCGCGCCTCATTGGAAGGAAGCAATCGCCCATCGGCTTTCCATTCGCGGAGAGTCTCGATGTTCGCCGGGCCATATTCCGCCCCCTGCACACGTACGATCCATTCGTCGTTCACCTCTTGATCATCCAGCATCATGCATTCAGAATCCAGCATTAGCCTGCGATGAGACTGCTGCTGATTGACGGTCATTACTACGTTTACCGGTCGTTTTTCGCCATCCCGAATCTCTCGAATTCCCGGGGCGAACCGACCAATGCCATTTTCGGTTTTACGAAAACGCTGCGGTTAATGGTGAAACATTTGCAACCCGAGCTAGGCGCTGTCGTCTGGGATGAAGGCCTGCCGCGGAAGCGAATAGAGCTGCAACCTGCTTACAAAGAAACGCGCAAAGAAATGCCGAAACCAATGATCCCTCAGCTGGAGTTTATTCAAAAGCAGCTTACCGCCTTGCTGGGCTTCCGAAATATTTCCCTTCCCGATACCGAGGCCGACGACCTGATGGGTTGTTATGCCATCGCCGCCTGCAAGCAGGCCGGAATGGAAGTGGTCCTCGCGACCAATGATAAGGATTTGTTTCAACTCGTGGGTCCTTGCGTGAGAATTTATACGACCGCGAAAGCGGACCTCGCGTCGCCCAAGGACGCATTCGCATTACTCGGCGAAGAACAGGTTACAGCGAAATGGGACGTCCCGCCCGGGCTGATCGGTGACGTCCTCGCGTTGACCGGAGATTCGGTGGACAACATTCCCGGAATCGGAATAGGCCGCAAAAGCGCCGCCGCGTTAATCAGTGAATTCGGTGGTCTCGAACCGTTACTGAACAATTCCCACAAGGTGAAAAGCGCGCGCACCCGCGAGAAATTGGCCAGCGCTCGCGAGCAGGTATTGCAGAATCGAAAAATGGTCGATCTGGATTGTGAGATGGATTTGCCTGTGCCGATCAATGATCTGCGAATCGAGCCCAATTATCCCTCGTTGATAGCGGCCTTGGAAAAATGTGAGTTTAACTCGCTTCTCCAAGAGGTCCGCGACGAAGCAGCCAAAGTTGCGACTCTTGTGCAGGCAAATCTTCTGTAAACGCAAGAACATCTGCGGAGAATCTTCGGTTCCGTATGGCGTGCGTCGCCTGGTTTAAGCCTCTAAATATCGGAATTCTGACCATGCACGAATTTTTCGTAAAAAAGTTCGAACGCGCGCTGCTGCACGGTGTCCAATCTAACAGGTTAAGGCGATTCGGGCGGTTGCACGAGTTCTTCTAGAGTTGTTTCTCCTTAAGCGTGCGCTGCCCGAATCAATTTTTTTGCCGAAATCGGGCGACGACGACGCTGCGCTTCGCGTGTTCGATAGACGCCGTGGATTTTATACGTATGGTGCCGCCGCCGACCCTCCATGGACCCTGACGATTACGATCTGATCGCTGCAGCACTCAAAGAAGATATAGGCAAGGGCGACATCACCACCGAGTTTTTCGTTCCGGAAACGCTGCATGCCAGCGGACGAATCGTTGCGCATGAAACAGCGGTGGTTGCGGGAACTGTGACGGCCGCGGAAATTTTTCGAAAGATCGATTCTGCGACGGATGTTCAGATCGTTCGTCCCGATGGCGAAGCGGTAGCAGCGGGCGATATCGTGATCGAAGTACGCGGGCTTGCGCGTTCGATTCTCAAGGCCGAACGCGTGGCGTTAAATTTTCTTCAGCGCCTCTGCGGCATCGCAACGCTCACCCGGCAGTTCGTTGACGCGGTCGGCAATCATCCCGCCAAAATACTCGATACGCGCAAAACGACTCCTGGACTGCGCGTGCTGGAAAAGGCGGCGGTTGTCGCTGGCGGTGGCGTTAATCACCGCTCCGGCTTGTTCGATATGGTCATCGTAAAGGACAATCACCTTGCAGCTCTCGGCGGGCTTTCCGGGTTTGCCGACCAAATTCGCCGGTTTCGCAACGAGCGGCCAGACGTCCGCATTGAAGTGGAGGCTGATGATTTGGAGCAGGCGCGCGCTTTCGTCGAGATCGACGGCATCGACGTTATCCTTCTGGACAACATGGAGCCCGCGCAGATTCGGGAAGCTCTGGCGCTGAGAAGGAATAGCATCAAGTTCGAAGCGAGCGGCGGCGTCACGCTGAAAAACGTAAGGCGGATCGCAGCCACCGGCGTCGATTACATTTCCATAGGCGCATTGACAAACTCAGCACGCGCGATCGATCTCGGGCTCGAAATGACTCATGTCCACGGTTGAGAAGTTGGACCGGCTGATCGCTGATCAACTGCAAGCCACGCTTCCCTATGCCGTCATCGGCACGCAAATTATCGTGCTCGAGCAAACTGGCTCGACTAACGACGCCATTTTGCAGATCGCATCCGCACAAGGAGCGGCGGTCTCCAGCTTGCCCGCCGTAGTCTCGGCGAAGGGGGGTCGGGGGTCCCCCGCAGATGAGGGTCTGGTTCTTTTCGCCGACCATCAAACTGCTGGCCGCGGTCAACGTGGGAACCGCTGGGAATCCACTGCGTGCAAAGGTCTATGGTTCTCAATCCTGTTACGACCTAAGATCCAGCTCAGCGAATCAAGAAGGCTCACGATTTGGGCGATCGAAGCCGTCTCGGACGTGATTGGCATCGAGTTCGGGCTCGAGCCCGCGGTCAAGTTGCCTAACGACATTCAGCTTAACGGACGCAAAGTAGCGGGCGTGCTTGTAGAGATGCGCGCGCAAAACAAGGCGCCGCACCTGGCCGTAGTCGGAATTGGAATTAACGTGAACCAATCCCGTGACGATTTTCCCACCGAGCTCCAAGACAGAGCCACATCGCTCGCAATGACGTTAGGCCGACAAATCGATCGGCAGAAGTTTGCCGTCGCTCTGCTGCGAAACCTTGATCTTACGTATCGCGAAGAGTTCTGCTGTAGCCGAGGGCATTGACCTCGGCACGCCAATCGCGCACACCACGTTGCCGCGGTCAACGCCCGCGGTTACAAATTCCCCTGCTCCGACAACCACTGGCGATAAACGTGCGGTGAAATCTCCGATGGCTTGATCTCGCTGCGTCCGCCCCAGAAGACGTTCGTGTACGACACTGGAATTCCACACGAATCCAGATGCCGATCGATAGCGGCTTTGTGCTCCAGCAGCAGCTGTTTGTCAGTGCCGTGCGCGACAGCCATTATGTTGACGTTCTTGAATTCCGGGCCGGCCTCGCGCCAGTAGCAATGCGTTAAGATATGATGTCGTCCGACTTCGCCGCCCGTTTCGATTTCGCGACCAGGCGGTATTGCCCAATGAAACAGCGCGTTGAATCGCGTCACACGCACGCCGCCCGCCGACGGTTTGACGTGTTCGAGGAAAGTTGAAAAACGCCCGACAATTTTTTGCACATTCAAATCTTCGGCTACTCGGAAAAATTCCTCGAGCGACACTCGGGCTTCGTTTGCCCGGGAAACCCACGGCGACGGCTTGATCTCTTCCGGATTGAATTCGCGTTTCAGCGCCAGCAGAACATTCCATTCGTCCTCACTGAGTTCGACCCTCTGTACCGGAATCATTTTCGCTGGCTGGTCAGCTTTACTTCCGGGCTCGATCGTTTTGCGCCGAACATGACCGACGCCAAGTGTGAAAATGCCTTTGGCAGGCATTAGACGGAAACGTTCCGCGCCAACTTTTTTCGCCAGCAATTCGCAATGCGCTCGAAGCGAAAACCCCTGCGGAGCCTTTACAGTCGTCCAAAGCTTGTAGTCGGATCCGGCGCTGACGGTGTCGGTCGAGCGGAGCACGACATGACCCGAGAATGGATCGCACTGAGACATCCAATCGAATGCGGCATCGATCTTTCCTTCCGGAACTTTCCAAGCGACCAGGGCGCCCTCGGCCAGATTCGTTGCAAGCAAAGTTTGCCGGACGCGCCGGATCGTTCCTGCGCGCAACATCGCGGCGATACGCGCCATCACCACCTCGACAGCCACACCCGAGCGATTGGCAATCTCCTCGAACGGTTCGCGGACAAATCCTTCGATCTTGTCTTCCGAAACCGCGAGAATTTTCGCGTTGACCGGATCATTATGCTCAACCGGAAGCATCCCAATTAATCCGCCGCGCGGGCAAGCTTGTCCAACTGGACGCGTCGCTTTTCGGATTGCAAAAATAAAGACCAACCGCAAAATGGCAGCTAGTGCCGGCGAGCACGAACAGATGCCAGGGGTTTTCGGCGCTCCTTTGATTGATTGCCGGTGGCATCACTTACACGGCAGGGCACTTTATTGCCGGATTGACGCCCCGGCTACAGCGTTGCGTGGGCAGATTGTACGCGGAAGGTTTGTATTGAAGTGATCAGAGCAATTCTTTTCGACGCGGCAGGCACACTCTTTTATCTGACGAAAACAGTAGGCGATCATTACGCCGACGTGGGTCGTGAAGTCGGATTAGAGCTCGACGCGCAGCAACTGGATCGCGCATTTCACGTAGCTTGGAAACAGATGCCGCGACGGCCGGCAATCGAGCGACCACGGGAAAATGATGACAAAGGTTGGTGGCGCGAGCTGGTTGGCCGTGTATTCGATCAAGTCGCGCCTTCTTTGGGCGAACTCGATCGCGATAATTTTTTTGAGATCGCTTACGAACACTTCGCCGAAGCCGGTGTATGGAAACTTTACCCGGAAGTCCTCGACGTCCTGGAGCAACTGCGAGAACGCTTTCAGCTTGCCGTCATTTCAAATTTTGACGGGCGTTTGCGATTGATTCTTCAGAATCTCGGAATCTCGAAATACTTCGTCCGGATACTTATCTCCAGCGAACTGGGTGCCGACAAACCGGATCCGGAGATTTTTCGACGCGCATTAAAGGTCATGCATCTGAATGCGACCGAGGTCCTACACGTCGGCGATGATCCAGAACGCGATTGGAAAGCAGCGAAGGAAGCGGGCTTGTCAGTTTTTCAATTAGATCGGCCCAAAAATTCGCTGAGTGATTTGCTCACGACTCTGAACCGTAGGTCAAGCGTATCGCTTACCTAACTCATGATTGGCAGGCGCAGCGCCTGCCCTACAATCTTGCCATTAGCAGCGATGTACTTTAGAAAAGCTTCCCGCATGGGTCGGTAGCTCAATCGGTAGAGCAGCGCCCTTTTAAGGCGTTGGTTCCGGGTTCGAGTCCCGGCCGACCCACCCTTTTTCTGCTGAGGTTGCGAAGTAATGGCCGCATGGGTGGAGGATCATGGTCGCCCCAGGGTATCCTGAGCATCGGCGGATCGGGCGTTGATCTTTACCCAGCTTTCTGGAATTGGTGTAGGCTCAAAGCTCACATTCAGCATTCCGGGATGCACTTGGAATGTCAGCGCTTTGCCGTTTCGCAAAACCACGAGATTTCTAAGATTATCACCGGGACGATTAATGCGCTGCAGAAGCGATTTGGTTGCCTCAGACAGATCAGCCGACTGCCACTTGTCATTGTAGTTCCAGTCTTCGTAAGCCCAGAACACGTCGCCGATTTGGAGGCCCACTGTCTTTCCTTCACCGTGGGCAAAAATCTCGGTTATGGCCAGGGCATTTCGCAAGGGGAACTGACCGCCATTCGAATCGAAACCAACCAAATTCACCAATTCGCCTCGGACGCCATAGGTTGCGATCCATCGCTGATAGCCGTTGGTGGTGGTGACAGAATTGCCGGCGGCGTCCAGATAAATCCCTTCCACAGGAAGGCCCCGTCGGTTGTGCTTAACGCGTGACTGATGATAGCCTTCGCTGCGAGAAGCTGGTTGAAAGTAGCTCCGCTGGATAATTTTGGCGCCCGGCGTCGATTTGTCAGTAACGGTCCGGGAAATCCAACCGTTGGAATTGGTGCTGAATGTTGTGGCGATTTCCGCGCCCCTCCTGAAAAGAGCGGGAGCAGTTTGACTGCAGAAGAGGACGATGGGGAGTAAAGCAGCGGTAAAGAACAACGCAGCCTTGGGAGCCCAAGGCAATTGAACCGGAGGCCGAATAGACTGTCGAAGGGCTTTGACGTAGGTCCGCCATTTGAGAAAAGGTACCAGAAGAATGGAGCCTAAAACCAAGCTTTTACCGAAGATAGGGCCAAACTCAGTTTCACTTGGATCGAGGACATATTCGCAGAAAAGTAGAAAGCAAACCCAGCTATAAATCGACCATCTCCAAGCGCTTGCGGCAAGGGTGCGGAGGCCAACCTGCTTCGGTAGCCGGTCCAGGATCGGGAGAATGCATGGTAGGACCAACACGAGGAGGCAATTCAAAAATATCCTGCCGGGCTCCTTTTGGCTCCCCGGCAAAAATATGTTCCAGATGCTCAGCGCCAACATGACAGCGGCAATCGCTGACCAAAGCAGCCGCCCACGGCGACGGCGCCTTTGGGATGCTTCAATGAAGTCTCGTGCTTCCGATGTGAGAAGATGAGGGTGCTTTTCGAGCAATTCAGCGACTTGGCACAATGGCACGCCCTTCAGCAGCAGGTTTCCTTTTGCCTTCCTGTTCTGACACCAGTCCACTGCGGTGGCGTTCGATCTCGCAGCCAGACCGACCGACCGCTCATTCTTCAAACGCCACTCGTCCTCCCGTTGCTTTTCCAGCTTCACGTCCCTCTCCCGCGCCTGGCGCTTTTCCGTAATCCACGGAATGAGGAATTCGCTGCTGATCTCGTAGAATGCGCTATCGCCCCGGGTCTGGCGGAAGACGAGACGGGTTGTGCGGGACAACGCTTTGAGAACCTCGCGGGCTTCAAGCTCCGTTAGATGATCGTCGCGAACAATGTTGCCAAGCAGATCGTCTTCCGAAACGATGTTTCGAGTTCCGCTGGAAGTGACAAGAAAAGTGAGTGCTGTGATCGCAGGTTTCCGGAACTTTTGCTCCAAACGATTTAAAGCGCGGTCGAAATAATTACCAAAGAGACGCCGAACGGCTTCCCGGTGTTCTCTTTCTTTGAGAAATGCCTCTTCTTCTTCCTCGTTTTCCCAAAGGGCGAGACAGGCGATCTGAACCTCGGTGAGGTTGATAGTTCCCGTGTCGCTTAACTCTTTAAAAGAGGATTCTAGCGCATCGAAAGCGGGCTCCGAGAGGCGTCTCGTGAAATGGCCGGCCGGGATCGATGCACTCTCGAAGGGCCCCCGAATGATCTTCCGCAGCGCGGTTTCCGGCGGAAAGGAAAGGCGAAAGGCCTGTTCTCTGAGCTGAGGAGCAGCCGCGAGACGACGGGAGACTTTGGCGAGATAATCTTCGCGGAAGGAAAGCACGAGCTTGATCGACAGATTCGGATCGTCCAGCAATCGGAAGAGCATTTCCGCAACTCCGCGCTGTATTTCACGAGCCTGGTTGAACTTCTCGCGGCTATCGGGAGCTTCTTCGAAGAGAGTGATAAGCTCTTCGAATTGGTCAAAGATCAGAACCGGGACGATAGCTGAAGTCGCGATGCCATTCTGTCTTTGGGGCATCGGCGCTTTTTCAATGCAGCGAATGAACTCCTCGACCGATAAGACGACGCGTGCAGGTTCCGGTGTTATCTCATCGGCGCAAACAGAGAACTTCGATGGCAGAAATGGGGGTGCCCCTTCGTTCGTCAGCGCGATGCGTTCGATTACCAGCTCTTGCCCCGCAATGGGTTGAACGCGCACTCGCTCAGCCACGAATCCTTCATCCCGCAGGGCTGGAATCAAGCCCGCGTTGATCACGGACGATTTGCCGGCACCGGACTCGCCGTAAAAGTAGATGCCGCGATAAATAGTAATGAGCCGCACCAGTTTCCGCACCTCGTCGGTGCGGCCGGAGAAGATCGGCTGGTCAACGAAACGAAATGGCTCGATTCCGCGATAAGGCGCTGATGGCAGCGGTAAGGAAAGAGGTTCATTCCCCATAGTTGGGCATTTCACATCCTTTCACGCGCCGATAAAGTTCGGGCACAAATTCCCAAAGATTGTTCGCGAGAAAGCCAACGTAGCCGAGCTGTGAATCCCACACTCTCGCCACGAGCGGATCGGGCCAGGGATCAATCGAATAGGAACGAGGAAATTGATCTTTCTTATGCCGCAACGTCTTGAGGAGGAGACGCAGATTATAGTCGAGCAGGCTGTAGCCGATGAAGAGCGTCGGCCATTTTGAGAGGCGGTAGTAAAAGGTGTCCGGCACAGGGTTGAACTCGCCGGGCGCAGTCATCCGAAGCACAAAGTCGATATAATCCTCGTCAGTGATGACAAGAGACTCCGGTGTGTTTATGTCACCGTGAATTTTGAATATGAACGGATTTTGAGGAGACGGGTCTTGGAGCGGATCATCCGGACGCGTGGTTGCCTTTGGTTGATAAACGGCTGTCGTTGGGTTTTTTCCGGCCATCAGGAGAGCATCTTCGAAAAGGCGATCGTAATTGGTCGTCATGATCAATGGAAAATTGAGCTCTGCCAGCGCGCACAGTGCTGGCGAAGGCGTCTT
The DNA here is from genome assembly GCA_036494375.1 of Candidatus Udaeobacter sp. Lineage (GTDB taxonomy): Bacteria > Verrucomicrobiota > Verrucomicrobiia > Chthoniobacterales > UBA10450 > Udaeobacter. The sequence goes on along the minus strand of DASXOI010000047.1, from coordinate 6,921 downwards.
GCCAACAGTGACTGCACGCTGGACAGCATTTGCGAGCCTTGCTCGGCCGCGGTGGCGCAGGTCAATCGCTTCGGTAGCACTCGCGGGACGATCCTGGGGCTGCGGAAGACCTTGGGCTTTGCCCTTCTGCTCCCAGTCCTTCAACTGTTCATCGAGGATAATGCTGAGTTCGTAATATAGCGCGACACGCTGAAAGTGGTCCTTCGGCGGCTTGTTCGGAAAACGCTCCGTCCATCGAGTTTCTCTGGCAAGTGCTTCCGCCAAGGCTCCCGCGAACAGTGGCCGGCGCGTGTCGGGAGGCGGATCGGGCTGTCCACGCAAAGCAGGCTTTGATGCGTGAACGCCGGCACCTAGAAATAAAACAACCTGGCCCGACCTGACACTAGCAGCGATTTGGTCGATTCCATCTCCGGCTGCCCGACTTTGAGAAGGGCTCGGAGCGCTATTCATAAACGCCCTTTCGGATCGTTATTGTTGTAGTCTTGTAACCCCCGCCGATATCATCGCCGGCATTCAAGTTCGCCCCACCACTGCTCATGTTTGTTTAACGATCGATGTTAGGAGTTTTCATGCAGCGGCGTCAATGCCATTCCAGACGCAGATCGACTCTTGAAAATGCGCTCCGGTTATTCCTTCAAGCAGCCGCAAGATTGATTGAGATTACAACGGAGACAGTTTGTTGTGTTGAGTTGCTAAAGACTCAACGACAATCTTGCGAATGAAGGAGGCGTGCCAATCGCAAAATAGCAGGATAAACCTAGGGAGCCACCAGACGTGATCTCTCATCAGCACAAATGCATTTTCGTCGAGGTGCCCAAGACCGGTTCGACCAGCATCAGGGCCATTCTCGGCAAAGCGTGGAAGCCCCACTTGAATTTGTGGCAAATCAAGCAGCTAATGGAAACGTCCTGGACCGAATTCGGCGGACGAAAGAACCGCATCATGGCCGCGCTGTATTTGCTACAGCCCGAAGAGCGCCGGAGAGAAACTGGGCGCAAACAATTCGACTCCTATTTCAAGTTTGGATTTGTTCGCAATCCATGGGACCGGGTTGTATCGCTGTATGAACGCACGGAAGCATTACAACTCCGGAACGAGATGAGCTTCGAACAATTTGTCGATTGGATTCAGTACAGCAGTGCCACATGCGTGCACTCGTCCCCGCATCGGTATCAACTCGATTGGTTTGTCGATGCAAACGGAAATCTGTTAGCCGATTTCATCGGAAAATTCGAGCGGCTCGATGAGGATTGGGCCTTTGTGGCGCAGAAGCTGGGTGTGGAGAAGAAGTTGCCGCACCGACGCGAAAACCCCCGGGAGCGTCATTACAATGAGTATTACACTCCGCGAACAAGAGATGTCATTGCGGCGAAGTTCAAAGTGGATATTGAGCGGTTCGGTTATGAGTTCGCCGGATAAAATAAAAGCGATTGTCCTTACGTGTGATCGCTTTCGAGCAATCACGCGACACCTCATTCTCAAATACGAGCGGCTCTGGCCTAATCACCCGTTTGTTTTTCAGGTTCCATATCAGGAACTCCGCGGAACCGACACCGACCGAATCAAGTACCACGCGGCGCCCGAAGACATCAAGGGAACCATCCTGCATTTGCTGGCAAACATCGATGATGAAGAATGGATTTACTGGTGTGTGGACGACAAATACCCAATTCAGCTTCCCACCGACAAAGTCGGCCCCCTGATTTCTCACGCGATGCGTTCACCTGGAATTGACGGCCTGTTATTCTGCAGATGCAGAGCGCTATTGAGCATTCCCCGGCTCACACTTCACCCGCACAAAGTAAAAAACGTATTCGGCGATGTTTATCTCGAACGAAAAGGTTGGTGGCAGGTATGGATCCATCAGATGATGCGCGCCAAGGTGCTTCGATATCTCTTCAAGAATCTGCCCGATCACATTCCGAGCGCCAAGGAAATGGATGATCTCAAGGATAAGATTCCCAAGCTGCCCGAGCACAGGTTGTTCGTGACGGAGAAAAATTACGCAGTGTTTGGCGAAAGCACCCGGCGGGGCATGATCACACAGAACTGTTACGAAAGTATCGTGGACTCTGGGATTGAGTTGCCGGAATGGTTTCAACAACCGAACGGCGAATACGTGACGCTCGGCAAATTGTGAGCGACGGGCGCGCCGCATACTGAAAAATGTTTACTCCTGCCGATTTCCTGGACCTCGAACACACGGCTCATCCGAAGCTGTTTGAGAACCAGAATTATGTCTGGGATGCACTCAAACAGATTGCGAGTTATCTGCAATTTCGACTGAAACCAGCAATCTTCGCCGAGTTAGTCGGCAAGCCGTTCATCAGCAATCGAGTCTTCGTCGGCAGAGGAACGGTCGTCGAGCAGGGCGCGGTGTTGAAGGGGCCTGCGTGGATCGGGGAAAACTGCCAGATTCGCAGCGGTTGCTACGTGCGCGAGAATGTCATCGCGGGCAATGGCGTGGTGATGGGCAATTCATGCGAATTCAAGAACTGCATTCTGTTCGATGAAGCACAGGTGCCGCATTTCAATTATGTCGGCGACTCCATCCTGGGCCATCACGCACATCTTGGCGCCGGCGTGATTCTCTCAAACGTAAAACTTAATCACGGCGAAATCGCGGTGAGCACGCCAGATGGCGACATTCCCACCGGCCTAACAAAATTCGGCGCAATCGTCGGTGACAGAACCGAGATAGGCTGCAATTCGGTCATCAATCCCGGCTCGGTTATCGGCCGCGATTGCGTGATTTATCCCAGCGTAAATTTCCGCGGCTTCCTGCCACACGGCAGCAGGGTCAAGCTGCGGCAGGATTTGCAGGTGATCGGGAATACTGACGCGGCAAGCGCCACCGGCACGTCGCGTCGTTCGCATTCGTAAATGCAACTGAGGCAAACTGTGCCCGGCTAGTGATTACCGGTTTCGCGAAAAGTGCAGAAAAATCTGATGACCGCCGGATTTTTTCCGATCCAAGAAGCGTCTCAATGATGGCTTGCGTGCGTAATAAGTGTTTAGAGGGAAGAATCGATGGTACGCCATGATCAAAAGAACTCTGCGCCGTTGTCCGCGGAATCTGAATCAACGGGCGCACCTGCGAGAGCGGAGCTGATTAAGCTCATCAGGCACCGACTGCACGAACCACTTGGTCCGACATTGCTAGTGCTACAACTCCTGCTGCGCGAAGAATCGCTTTCGCCGCAAGGTGTTGCTCTTATTAAAATGCTTCAGCGCAGTATCAAAGAAGAAGTACGTGCTATCCACGAACTGTTGACCATCATAGAAACCTTTATTCAAGAACCGGCCCAGGAAGAGAGTCAGGCAGGACAGCGATAGGAACGATCCTTCCTATCTTAGGTGTTTCGACGTTCGCGCCCGTAAGGTTTCACAATTCATCACGAACCGACAACGCGCTCAGCAGCGAATCATTCCGGCGAGACGTGGAATGATCCGGCATCAAGCGTTCAGTCGCCGCCAATGAAATACCGAATATTTACTTACTCGGGCGACGCACTACCCATTGCTCACAAACTCCAGCAGGAAGGTTGTGAAGTGGTAGTCGGCATAGTTCACGACAAAGCAGCGATCCATTCTGAGAAAGAAGGTGAGGTGCGTGCGGAAAATGCCGAGGCCAAACGGCGGCGGCTGGCATTGTTTGACGGAATGGTTGAGAAGCGCCCGGCGAATGTTCTGATCGAAGAAATGCGGGGATATGAACACCCTGAAGATTACTTCGTGTTTTTCGATCGAAATCACTTGTTCCGATTCAGCGACCAGATCGTTGGCATGCCATTCCACGGCAACTTTCCGACTGAAGCGGATTACTTATTTGAACGGAACCGGGATCAGGCGAAGCAACTGGTACGCGAGCATTATCCCCGCTTGCACGTGCCCGATGTTAAGCCGTTTACCGAGGTGGTTGAAGCGCTTGAGTTCCTAAAATCGACGGAACAACTATGGGTGCTCAAAGGTCAGGATGATAGCGTGAAGACATTCGTTCCGGACGTCGATGACCCGACACTAGCTGCGAGACAAATCATCGAGACCTTGAGAGAGAACACGGCAGCCTATGACTGTTCCGGATTTATTCTCGAAGAGCTAATCAATCCCGCAATCGAGATAACGCCGGAGAAAATTTATTACGATGGAGTGCCGCTGGCGGTGGTACTCGAGTTTGAAAACAAGCCGTTCGGCAGCGGGAATATCTCGATCCAGACCGGGTCTTCTCAAAACCTCCTCTTCCCGATTGAAATGAGCGACAAGATCAACACCATCGCTTTTCCGCCAGTGGTCGACGCAATGGCAAAGCAGCACAAAGGTTTGTTTTACTGGGATGCCTCGCTTCTGATCGACAAACGGACCGGCAAGATCTACTTCGGCGAGTTCTGCTCAAACCGGCCCGGCTATAACTCGTTGTTTACCGAGCTCGCGCAATGTTCGTCAGTGGACCATTATTTTTCATCCATGGCTCGAAAACAGAGCCCCTTCCAACTCGGAACAGTGGCCACTGGAGTTTTGCTCTTGAACCCCGCGACGGACGAGGAGACTGGCCGCACTCCCGAGGGCGTGCGCGTCGATTACAAACCCCAGATCGAGAAAAATCTGTGGCTCTGGGATGTCCGCCAAGACGGTAATCGCCTTGTCACTGTGGGTGACGATTGGAATCTCGGGGTCATAAGCGGGGCCGGTGATTCAATCGATCAGGCGGTCAACTCGATGTACAAAAGCGTGGATGGCTTCTCTTTTGCCGGGGCTTATTACCGGCCGAAATCCGATTTCCTGTCGCTCGATTATCCGACGTCGATTTTGAATCGGGTTAATTACGGCCTGGAAAAGAAGCTGTATCAGCTGCCTTTCAACGTAAGGGTCGCTGACATTAAGAAGTAGTCACGCCGAACAGCCGCGCGGCGTTGGCATGCATGACTGCTTCATGTTCGGCGTGTTCCATCTCAAGCGCCTCCACCGCTCCCAAATATTCTTTCTGTGAGTACAACGGATAATCCGTGCCGAACAAAAACTTCTCGTACGAATACAAAAAAACCCGAATCTGTTCCATGCGTTGTTTGAATACATCAACGTCGTGAGATGTGATCGATTTGTTTTCGGCGAAGAAAGCTGACATATCGGCATACACATTTTCATTTTTGGCGAGCACGGCTGCGCAGTCGATCAGCCAAGGGTTGCCCATATGCGCCATAACAACGGTGAGATTTGGAAATCGAGTCGCGACGCGATCAACCTGTAATGGGTGCGAATACTCCAGCAAGCCCGAGCTGCCGGCTTCTAGAATGCCCGTGTGAAACATGATCGGCACATCATGCTTCTCGCAATACTCGTACAATTGATGCAACCGCTCGTCGTCAGCCGAATATTCCTCGTATCCAAGATAAAACTTCAATCCGACTACCCTCTCCTCATGCAAAAGTTGCGTCAGCTCTTCGACGTACTTTAACTCAACGGTTTTTGAGAAAACGCAGTTTACGATCGCCCATAGCCTGTCCGAGCGGTTGACTGCTTCCAAAACCTGAGCGGCATTCGAAATGTCTCCGGGCAAAGTCTCGGCGATGACGATCGAGGCGTCGATTTCCGCTTCGTCCATTGATCGCAGCAATTTGTCTGCGGCGCCGTCATCGTCGAGGTGCGTATGACAATCGATAATCATACGTCTACTAAAGGCCTCCCGTGTACCTGTTCAACGCTCGTTTTTTGCTGCCGAACCATCTCGACCTGTGCTTCGCGCAAACTGCTATCCGATCCCGCGAAGCGGCGAGTGCGAAGCAGGACGGATGGGGGGGGATTCGAACCCCCGGTGCCTTTCGGCACACACGCTTTCCAGGCGTGCACAATCAACCGCTCTGTCACCCATCCAAAACACTCTTCCTCTTTCTCTAAATCTTAATCTTCGCGCATCGAGGGACGATCGGAACAGAGTAAGTCTAAGAGGAATCGGGAGAGGAAGATTATCACAGCTGCAAACGCCGGAACAGTTCGTCGAGCGGTAGTTGGATGCCGATGTAAAATTCGCCGAAGTCAGCGTACTCGGCGCTGACCGGGTCGAATCGCATTTTGTAAACGATGGCTTTGATCTGAAATGTGTCGCGGGCAAACAACGTCACGCCCCATTCCGCGTCGTCGAGGCCGGTCGAACCGGTGATCAGCTGTTTTATTTTGCCGGCGAACTCACGGCCGACGCTGGCGTGTCCTTTCATTAGTTTGCGGCGTTCGTCATACGGCAGCGCATACCAGTTGCGTTGCTCGCCGCGGCGCTTGCTCATGTTATAAAAACAAACCACTGGCCAATCGAGCAGCGTAGGATAGACCCGCTCCTGTCGGTAATGTGTGATTCGCTCGCGAAACGATCTCAACGCCTCTTCGAGCTTTGCGGGATCCTTGCGGACACTGGATTCGAGCGTCTGTGCGTATTCCTCGTCGGTCGTGATGTATTCGCTTTCCTCGGTCAACGACAAATAGCCGTAAACTGGCGTGAGCACGTCTGGGCCTAACGACAACGACAATCGTTTCTCAATGCTATTGGCGTTGTGCAAATCGGGCGTAATCAGCATGAACCCGATGTCGGCCTTTGGCGTCACTATCCCAAGCGTGAGCAATTGAGTTGAGTCCATCGCGCGCACTTCCTGCACCAGCGATGCCAGATTGGTTTTCGCAGCGTTTTGTTCCTCGCGGCTGAGTAACTGCCATTGGCCGTACTCGATCCGGTAAAATAAATGCAAGCAATGCCAGCCTTCTTCAGGGACGAGCGAGGTGTTCTTGTCAGTCATCGCGATAGTTTCGGACGCGAAGGGAGGTGGTCAAGAGTAGCGCATCAACGAATGACGGCTTTGCAGCCGTCAAGTTTACAATCGACGGCTGCCCAAGCCGTCGTTCCTTGACGGCCGCGCGCTACCCAGGCGTTTGCACCTT
>DASXOI010000046.1:0-10139 GCA_036494375.1 Candidatus Udaeobacter sp. | reverse complement strand
GCGAGCAAGCCAATGCGCGCACCTTCTCGCGCGAAGGCTCGTGCCGTTGCGCGACCAACACCAGCTGAAGCACCAGTAATAACTACGACTTCTCTTGTATTTCCGTTCCTCATGCAGCTTCCACCTTCCATTTCGAAATGGCCGCAACATTTGGCTGGGATTACATTTAAACATTACCGCGGCGTAATCGCGGCGAAAGTCCACTGTCACATTGGGGCCTTTTTCTGGTCCGACATGCAAGGAATGTCCGGCTGCCGTAGCAACTGAAATCCGGCAGCGCCCCTCCGTGTCTTGTCATTTTGAAGGTAGCAGGCTTAGCAGCGTGTCTCTGACACGTTCAGCAAAGTTTTCTGTGAGCGACCATGGCGCAGGGTGTCGTAAAACATGAAGTGACCCGCGGTTTTCTAACGTCTCATAGTTGCTACTGCCATCCGCCTGTCGGTAAAAGCGGATTGTCACCGCAGCGTCACCGACTCGGAGCTTCGTAAGCGTTAATTCGGGTAACCACTCTGGAAGATGTGGATCGACCAGCAATATGTTGAGCGGGGCGTACGGATGTAGCCCGAGTATGGCCTGAACGAGAGAGAAAACAGCCGACGACGACCATGCCTGCGGCGAATTGGCATTCGGATATTGCGCCGGGAACGGGTGTTCCGCATCGCGCTGGTGTCCACTAAATAATTCCGGTAATCGACGCGCATCGAAAATTGACGCTGCTTCAAATTGCGCGCGACAAAGTCGTTCTACATAATCATGCATCCCATAACGCATGAACCCGAGGGCGAAGGCTCCCTGCTCGACTGGCCAGACCGATCCGAGATGATAACTGTATGGATTAAAAGCGGGATGCAGTGAAGAGAGGGTGCGCACGCCCCAGCCGCTGAAAAGGTCTTGCTGCATTAATCGATCGGCAGTGCGTTGGACGAGTGATTCTTCAGCGATCGCAGTGGCGATACAATGCCCCGGATTCGAAGCGATGGAACGGACCTGGCGCTTCTGCGAATCAAGAGCGAGTGCCATGAAGCCTAACTCCTCCATCCAGAACGCTTCGTTAAAACGCTTCTTAAGCTCACCGGCTTCGGCGAACAGCCGCTTCGCTTCTGATTTGCGCCCGAACCACCACAGCACCTCGGACATCTGGACTTTGGAGAGATAAGCAAAGCCCTGCTCCTCGCACGTAGCGATCGGCGGTTTCACATCCGAACCATCTTCATAGGGAATGGCATCGCCGGAATCTTTCCATCCCTGGTTCTTCAAGCCCTGCTTCGAATGGGTTTTGTATTCGTAAAAACCGTCACCGTCCAAATCGGCATAGTCGTCGAGCCATTTCAGCGCTTTCAACGCGGGCCCGATCAGCGGTTGCACTAACTGCTCGTCGCCGGTCCAACGCCATAGTTCGGAGAGGGTCAAGGAATAGAAACTAGAGGCGGTGATTGAACCATAGTAACGCCCGAATGGATTAAAGTTCAGTGTGGCCAGGGGCCCCGTGTTGGTTTGGTGAATCATTCTGCCGGGCTGCTCATCGCGCCAGTTGTCGATTTCTTCACCCTGCAGCTGGGCCATCACTGCCAATGTTCCGGCCGTTATTTCTGGTCCGAGAAGGCTTGCCTGGTACGATCCGATCAGGCTGTCGCGACCAAAAAATGCGATGTAGTTCGGCAAACCAGCTGCCATAGTCCATGCTCGATCGTCGCGATCGCGATCATAAAGCCGCAGCGCTGCCAAATCCTCCCGTGCGCGCTGGAGCGCCTCCACGACAATCGGCGCCAGCGTCTCGCTCTCGAGGGTTTTGAAGCTGGTTGAATTGACGAGGAAAGTTCGACCGCCCGATTGGAATCGATCATCTCTGCTTTGGAAACACGACGCAGTAGGCGGAAGCGAAGCGTCTCCCTCAAGCACAGGAATGAGGTCGAGCGTGGCCCGCCAACTGCCGCGCGGTTCGATGTGCAGCTTAAAGAAGATCCGACTCCGTTTGTACGACGGCTCTGAATCGGACTCTGTTATTCTGACAAGAACAGCGCGATGCAGTTTGGCCGTGCCCCGCTCGGCTTGATGGTCAAAGTGATGTTCGGCGTGGTAGTCAAAGGCAAGCTCCGATTTGTCGTTGCTTGAGCGGCGCCAGCGCCGGCGAATTTTCCCATTTTGCAAACGCTGCGGCAGCTTCGTTTCGTTTTTGTCAGCAAAGTCTGCTTCCGACTCCAGAGTCAAAGTGACCTCGACTGGCTTACGCGTGAAATTCGTCAGAACCACACATTCCCGGATTCCGTCGCCGGCGAAACGGGAGATACGCAGTTCGATCGGTTGTTTTGCCGCCTTTTTGCTATCTCCGACAGGTTCCGTGTCCCCTTCTCCATCTGCATTCGGGGATAAGGCGATATAGTAGCCCAACCACGAAGCCTGTTCGACATTCGATAATGCAACCGGCTGCGGCGGTTTGCCGTTAATGAGCCATCGATAGCGTGAAAGCAAGCGCGTCTGGTGACAAAACAACCCGCAGTCTGGCCCGGGATTAATGAACCCATCCAGATTCGTTACCAGGACAGTATGATTTTGACTGACGTAAATTAAATCCTGGCGTGGATGCAGGCGCGTTAAATTCGTCAGATTCATTTCGTCGTGGAACAAACATTCTATAACCGAGCGCGTCGGTCGCATGAGCACACTGCATGGTGCTGAATCGTGTGGCAAGAATGGCACCGACGCGCTTAGCCGCGCCATTCAGTCGTGCGTTTTCTACTGTTGCGAACTGACGAAAGCCATTGCCAACTGATAGCCACTAATGGCGCATCCAGCCAGGTTATATTCAACCATAGGAGGCGTGGTTGACGCGCAAGTGCCGCGAATCGGTTCGGTAATTACTTAGACGTTCGCCAACGATGCTGCCCCTTCTTGAATCAGCGAGTCGAGCTTGTTCAGGTCGATCGGTTTTACCAGGTGATGGTGGAAACCTGCCGCGCGGCTTCTGCGGATATCTTGTTCCATTCCGAAACCCGTGAGAGCAATTCCGAGAGGCGGTTTCGAGACGAGCTTTTGAATCAGATCTATCCCACTCCCGTCGGGTAAACCCAGGTCGCTGATGAGCACGTCAAATTCCTCCTTCGCGCTGAGCTCGATGGCAGATTGAAACGTGAGTGCCGATTTAACCTGATAACCGCGCCGCCGAAGCAGACTCGTTAGGGAGCGATTGGTGTCTTCGTGATCTTCGACCAGCAGAATCCGCAGAGGCTGGCGTTCGGCGACCCTCGGCGAAAGCGCTGGAGCGATTTGCGTCTCCACTTTTTCGGAGGTGGGAAAAACTAATGCGAATTTCGAGCCTTTGTTTCCGCCGTCGCTTTGCGCAGTAATGGTTCCTTTATGCGCTTCAACGAGAGTTTTGCTGATCGCCAGCCCCAGACCCAGTCCTCCTAATTGCGTTCGGCCGCCTTGTTCGAATGCATCGAAGATTTTCGGCAGCGCTTCCGACTCAATTCCCATCCCGCTATCTGCGATCTCGACGCCCAATCGTCCGCCTGAATCGTTAGAGGTCGAAATCGTGATTTGCCCGTTTGGCGGCGTGAATTTCACCGCGTTGTTGATCAGATTCCAAAAAATTTGCTGCAGTCGCGCGGGATCTGCACGCATATGAACTTTCTTCGCGCTGAGATTCAGGGACGGCCTCAAATGTTTTCGATCGATTTCCGGCTGACAGATTTCGAGGGCGTTTTGCAGCAAAGTATGCGCGTCGACGATTTCAAAGTTGAGTTGCACCTTGCCCTGACCAATACGCGTCAGATCCAGCAAGTCGTCGATGAGCCGCGCTTCCAATTCCACATTGCGACGAATCATCTGCAGCGATTCGCGGACGTCCGGACGGACGTTCGGCTCATTCTCCAGCTCAAGGGCCGAAGCAAGCACGGGCGTGAGCGGGGTCCGTAACTCGTGACTCAGCATGGCCAGGAATTGGTCTTTAGCGAGATTCGAGCGCGCCTTCTCTTCCAGTTCCAGGTTCGTTTTTTGTAGCTCGGTCGCCAGAGATTGCGACTGCTTGAGCAGGTTTTCTGTTCGCGTGCTTGCTTCGATCGTATTGAGCACGATGCCGATGCTCTCGGTCAATTGATCCAGAAACGCCTGGTGCGCGGGGTTGAACCGCTCGACTGAGGAAAGTTCCATGACCGCTTTGACTTCGCCTTCGAAAAGAATCGGTAACACCACCACGTTCTTTGGGTGGAACTCGCCGAGACCGGAACTTATCTTCCGATAATTACCTGGCACGTCGGTTAAAAAAATGCGCCGCTTCTCCAAGGCCGCCTGTCCGACCAATCCGTCGCCCATTTTAAAACGATTTTTTGCGCCATTCCCGTCGTGGTGAGCATAGGTTGCAAGCAGGTTCAGCTCAGATTCGCCGTCCGGATTAGCGATCATGTATAATGCACCTTGCTGTGCCGAGACTAGCGGCGCCAGTTCCGACAAAATCAATTTGCCGACGGTAAGAAAATCGCGTTGCCCCTGGAGCATTCGGGTAAATCTCGTTAGGTTCGTCTTAAGCCAGTCCTGCTCCTCGTTGCGCAGCGTTGTGTCACGCAGATTCCGAATCATTTCGTTAATCAATTCTTTAACAAACGCGACCTCGCCCTGGGCCTCTACCTGGATTGATCGCGTCAGATCGCCCTTCGTGACTGCCGTAGCAACATCAGCAATCGCGCGAAGCTGTGTGGTGAGATTTGCCGCCAGCCGATTCACGTTATCGGTCAAATCGCGCCATGTTCCCGCTGCGCCCGGCACGTTTCCTTGTCCGCCGAGTTTTCCTTCTACGCCCACCTCGCGCGCGACGGTTGTAACCTGATCGGCGAATGTTGCCAGGGTATCGATCATGTTGTTGATCGTTTCCGCGAGCTCGGCGATCTCACCTTTTGCTTCGAGGAAAAGTTTTCGTTTTAAATCGCCGTTTGCGACCGCGGTTACGACTTCTGCGATGCCACGTACCTGATCCGTCAGGTTAGAAGCCATGAAGTTGACGTTATCGGTAAGGTCTTTCCAAGTCCCTGAAACCCCTTTCACAACAGCCTGCCCACCCAGCTTCCCTTCCATGCCCACCTCGCGCGCTACGCGAGTGACTTCATCCGCGAACGACGACAGTTGATCGACCATCGTGTTAACGGTGTCTTTTAATTCAAGGATTTCGCCTTTTACGTCCACGGTGATCTTCTTGCTGAGATCGCCCGTCGCGACCGCAGTGGTAACGGCAGCGATGTTGCGCACTTGTGTCGTTAGGTTGGAGGCCATGACATTGACGTTGTCGCCCAAGTCTTTCCAAACACCTGCCAGACCGCGCACATCAGCTTGTCCACCCAGCTTGCCTTCGGAGCCGACTTCGCGAGCCACGCGCGTCACTTCCGATCCGAATGAGCGGAGCTGGTCCACCATAGTGTTGATGGTGTCCTTGAGTTCGAGAATCTCGCCCCGCACATCAACGGTGATCTTTTTGGACAAGTCCCCCTTTGCCACGGCGGTGGTGACCCCCGCAATATTGCGAACCTGGGCGGTTAAATTGGACGCCATTGAATTCACCGAATCAGTGAGGTCCTTCCATGTTCCCGCGACTCCTTCGACAGCAGCCTGGCCGCCAAGATTTCCTTCCGTGCCGACTTCTCGCGCCACGCGCGTCACCTCCGAGGCGAAAGACGAAAGCTGATCCACCATCGTGTTGATCACGTTTTTCAGTTCCAAAATTTCGCCTTTAACCTTCACCGTGATCTTCTTCGAGAGATCCCCGTTAGCCACGGCCGTTGTCACCGCCGCAATGTTTCGGACTTGCGAGGTGAGATTCGACGCCATCGAATTGACTGAATCGGTCAGGTCTTTCCAAGTCCCTGAAATACCGTCGACTTTTGCCTGGCCGCCAAGCTTGCCTTTGGTGCCGACTTCCACCGCCACGCGCGTGACCTCTGAGGCAAACGAACGCAACTGGTCCACCATCCTGTTAATGGTGTCCTTCAACTCCAGGAGTTCCCCTCGAACATCCACAGTGATTTTTTTCGCAAGATCGCCGTTTGCAACGGCCGTGGTTACCGCGGCGATGTTTCGCACCTGCGAAGTGAGATTCGACGCCATGAGATTCACGTTCTCCGTCAAGTCCTTCCAAGTCCCAGCCACTCCTTTGACTCTTGCCTGGCCGCCGAGTTTTCCTTCCGTGCCGACTTCGCGGGCGACACGCGTGACCTCCGATGCGAACGCACCGAGCTGTCCCACCATCGCATTTACCGTTCGGGCCGTATGCAAAAATTCACCCTTCAGCCGAGAACCTTCGATCTCGGTCGTCATCGTTTGAGACAAATCTCCTTTTGCGACGGCTCCAATGACTCGCGCCATTTCGCTTGTAGGTCGCACCAGATCGCCAATCAAATCATTGATGGACTCAATTGCGTCGGCCCAACAATAGGTCACTTCACCGATCGAAGCGCGCTGCGTAATCCGACCTTCTTTCCCGACAACGCGGCCGATGCGCTCCAGTTCCCGGGCCATGCGCTGGTTGGTTTCGATCACCGTGTTAAACGTGTCTGCAATCTTGCCCGGCACACCAACCCAATGCTCCGGTAGTCGTGCGGAAAAATCGCCGCGCTTAAACGCCATCAATGCGGCAAGCAGTTCTCGGGGGTTGAAATCATTTCCGTTAGTCTTCGGGCGATTTTGCTTTCGCTGTTTTTTAGTAAGGGGAGATTTTTTCATAGGGTGGTCCTCGCGAAAATGGTCTTCTGCTTACCATCGCGAAATCGAGGCGGTGATATTGGAACGATCATATTCCAGCGCCGTAGGGTAATCGGTCGATTAATCGCTCCAGGCCGCATTTTTTTTAATAAACCCGCCGGCAATGGGTTTAGTCGCATAAAAAGTTTACGAGCCGTACGATAGCACTTCCGCGGCACGCAAAAACAGTCCCCTATTTGAATGGCAGGACTGAAGACGTTCGCCGCTGATCAATGGGTTGCCAGTGTCGCCAAGCTGCGCAAGCGAAAGCCAAAAATGATTGCCAGAACGCCCATTATCACTGCGTACCAGGCAATAATCCAGATTAGCGCCGCCGCACCAGCGAGCGGATTCCACAAAAGAAGGCCCGCAAAAATGATCGAAGACAGGCCCATCAAAATAAGAAACCATTCGCCTTTGATCTCCCGCCGCATTTTGATTGCCAGCGCAATTTCTGTTGCACCGATCATTAAGGCCCAGGCGGCGACGTAAACGACTAACGCAAGCGCGGTTATTGCCGGCGCGTGGAAAGTAAGCAAGCCGACGACGATTCCAAGAATTCCGATGATCAGATTGAATCCCCAATCCGAATCCGACGCATGATGCCCAATCGCGCCTACGACGCGAAAAATACCGTCAATCAACATCCAAGCTCCAAAGAACAGCACAAGTGTCGCGGCAGCCATAACAGGATGAGTAAACGCAATTATTCCGAAGATAATTGCAGCGACACCCCGTAAAATTAGAACCCACCAATGACGTTTTAAGGTTTCAAGAAGCATGAAGGCGTTCTAGCGACCCTCTATTGCGAAAGCAAGCGCGATTTCGTCCTTTGCGCGACGCGCAAGGAATGACGGCTTCCGAGCCGTCATCTTTGAAGCTCGACGGCTGCCCAAGCCGTGGTTCCTTGGTTACAGCCCACACTTCGCACCAGCCTCCGAAATACTCGAGCGAGTTCGGAGCAGCGAGGCTAAATACGTATCAACAGAAGGCGCAGTAGTGATTCGCGTTAGATTGGTCGGCGTTTCGAGACGCGAAAAAATTGCGTACGCGATTTTGCTTCGCGGCACACTCTTCTCGCCGTAACCGGAGGGAACATTACTCGACCAATACCGAACGTACTGACCGTCGGGGCGATTCTCCGTTCCCAGGAAAATCGTGGAATGTCCGTGCTCATTTCTTCCCACCTGACGCGACCAGAAAATCTTCATGAAGTCACCGGGCTTCGCCTGATCGATATTGGCGAAATTTCGACCAAGCCCCAGTTCGTGAAACAGACGCGCCGTCCCGGGGCCATTAGCGTTCCATCGTCCCCAAACGTCTTCTCCATCGTGCTGGTCGCGAATGATCAAATGCTCGAGGGTGCCATAGTCCAGATTAAGCTGACCACGTTCGCGCAAAGCTTCGATTGTCCTGATGAAAACCAGATAGGTCGCGCCCGAACAGAAACTCGGCCCTGCCGGAATGATAAAGAATTTTCCTGACTCAAAATGTGCCGACGATTGCAAACGAATCTTTGCGAAATGCGAAACTGAGTAACGACCGCCTTTCGGCATTTGCCTCACCTGCTCCAGAACCACGTCGTTGCAATCGCCAGCAAACGAGAACTGCGGCGCGAGGCTGAGAACGACTATCGCGATCCACGCAGCCCGGTTTGTCACGGCGGATAAGTAAGCGCTGAAATCGCGTGTGGCAATGGCAAGCGCAACAAGCAACGACGGCTTGGGCAGCCGTAGACCAAAATTGACGGCTGGGAAGCCGTCACTCCTTGAGCGGGCGATGATTTACCGTCAGACGACTACCCCAGACATGACAACAAAAAAACCGCCGCTACAGTCATCATTGCATGCTGCGCTTCACAAAAATGAATGGCGCTGGAAACGATTTTATCCTGTTTGATAACAGAACAGGAAGCATCGCTTTGGACCGCAATCAGATCGCGCAATTGTGTGATCGGCACCGAGGCGTCGGCGCCGACGGCATCCTGTTACTCGAAAACTCAACAAATGGCGCGGATTTTCGGATGCGCTATTTCAATGCGGACGGCGGCGAAGCGGAGATGTGCGGCAACGGCGCGCGCTGCTTCGCACGCTTCGCAAACAAAGTCGGCGGGCAGAAGACAAAAATTTCTTTTGAAACGCCAGCTGGCGTGATTTCCGCGGAATTGAAAGGCGATTTGGTGACTCTTCGAATGACCGAGCCCACTGATCTGCGGCTCAACGTGGAGTTAGCCATGGCCGATGGAAATAAGACGGTTCACTTCGTCAACAGCGGAGTCCCGCATGTCGTGATCCTTGTCGCGAAAATCGATGGCCCCGATGTGCGAGGCGACGGCGCAGCGATCCGCCACCACAAAATTTTTGCACCGAACGGGACAAACGTGAACTTCATCGAGAAACGCGGACCCAACAAAATCGCCATCCGCACCTATGAACGCGGTGTGGAAGATGAAACGCTCGCATGCGGCACGGGAATAGTCGCCAGCGCATTGATTTTTGCCGCCAGTGAGAACACTGACGGCCCCATTAGTGTGATCGCGCGGGGCGGTGACGAACTTCAAGTCGGTTTTGAAAAGGGCGGCGGTCGATTTCGCAACGTCACACTCACCGGTCCGGCCGAATTTGTTTTCGAGGGAACAATCGAGATTTGAATTCTAAAAGTTGGTGTTCTGTCATTCCGAGCGGAGTCGAGGAATCTCTAGTTTTAGATATTCAGAGATGTCTCGACTTCGCTCGACATGACAATTGAATAGAAAATATGTTTCGCGGCACGTTCACGGCATTGGTTACGCCATTTCGCGATGGCGGCATCGACGTTTCTGTTTTCGAACAACTGATCGAAACACAAATCGTCGCGGGCATTAGTGGGATCGTAGCAATCGGCACGACTGGCGAATCTCCGACGCTCTCACACGACGAACGGGAACAAGCGATCGGTATTGCAGTCGCTAAGGCGAACAAACGTTGCCTCGTGCTCGCAGGGACAGGTTCAAACTCTACACAACACGCCATCGCAGATACAAAGCTTGCCGAGAAACTCGGAGTGGATGCAGCGCTGCTCGTTGGACCGTATTACAACAAGCCGAGCCAGGAAGGACTCTTCCGCCATTTCAAAGCAATCGCCGACGCTACGTCGCTGCCGATCATGCTTTATAACATCCCCGGCCGTTGCGGCGTGGACATCTTGCCGGAAACGGTCGCTCGTCTGGCCAAACAATGCCGCAACATCGTGTCAATCAAGGAAGCAAGCGGTAGCGTGGAGCGCGTGGGTGAGTTGCGCCGGCAGTTGCCCGATACATTTACAATTTTGAGCGGCGACGATTCGCTCACTCTCCCGTTTATGGCCGTCGGCGCCGCCGGTGTCGTGAGCGTGGCCTCGAATTTGTTTCCAGCTGAAGTGTGCGCCCTCGTGCGCGC
>DASXOI010000045.1:0-1831 GCA_036494375.1 Candidatus Udaeobacter sp. | reverse complement strand
AGTCTTTGGAAGGGAATCACGGTTCAATTTTATCTGCCGGCGGACAATTCCGCGCCACACATCGGCACGATCTTTCACGAAGTGCTGCCTAACGGACGCAAACCGAAGAAGGCGCAAATGCCCTTTTCGCCGAACACAGGTTACGCGTTTGCCGTAGCCGACAACACCTGGCATTCGGCAGACCCCGTTGGGCCGGAGGTGAAAACGCGCGACAGCATTCTCCTCACCTATTTCGTCGATGCCGGACCATGGCGATTTGTTCGCAATCGCGGACGTCGCCTGGCGAATTTTGTGCTGAACGAGGCGCGCAATCTCAAGCGCAACTGAAATAGCGGTCAGGCTCCACTCTGCTGTCATGTTGAGCGAAGCGAAACATCTCAGGTGTTTTCTGTCGTGCAGACAATCCAGAGATTCTTCGCTTCGCTCAGAATGACAACTACCGCGGCAATGGCCTTTCCATGTTCGCCAGCGCATAGGCGACCACTGCCACCACAGCAGAATTTTCTGCCAATTCTTTCGGCACGACTTTGTCCAGAGTGTCGGCTGCCGTGTGATGATAATTGAAGTAGAAACGACTGTCTTGGATCGGACTGAAAGCCGGCACACCGGCTTTCTCGAGCGGCTCTATGTCGGCTCCGCAATGTTCAACCAAATCGAGTATGCCCGCGCCTGATTCCTGTAAGGTGGTAGCGACCGGGGTGAACATTTTTTTCACTTCCGGCTTTGCCTTCATGTTAACGCCGATCGGATGCCCAGCGCCGCTGTCGGTTTCCATTGCTGCGAAATGATTTCGTATCTCTTTCTCGTGATCCTTTGCGTACTGCTTTGATCCGGCCTCACCGTTCTCTTCATTCATCCACGCGATCACGCGGATTGTACGCTTTGGTTTGAGACCAAGTTTTTGGATCAGGTTCGCCGTTTCCATCGAAACTGCGACGCCTGCCGCATCGTCGATCGCGCCGGTGCCCAGGTCCCATGAATCCAAATGACCCGAAACGATGACAACCTGTTCCGGGTGCTCGCTGCCCTTAATGTCGGCGATCACGTTCGCGCTTTCTGCGTCAGGCAAGGTTTGCGGTGTGAGAACCAATTTCATTTTCACCGGCCCCTGTCGCACCAGATCACCGATCAAGTCTGCATCCTCGGCAGTGACCGCGCCGGCCGGAATTTTCGGCGCATCTTTTGCGTAATCTGTCATGCCCGTGTGTGGAAGCCGATACTCGGCGCTGCCAACTGAGCGGATCAAACATGCAACAGCGCCATGCCTCGCGGCAGCGCTCGGCCCGTCACTGCGGTAGACGACTGCTTCGCTATAAGCTTGGAAACTACGACCTTCCGCAGCCATTTGCTTGTCGAATGGGTAATTGAACAACACGATTTTGCCCGCGACTCGTTCACGAGGCATCGATTTCAATTCATCAAAATCTTTGACCACAAGGACCTCGGCTTCGATGCCGTCGTTTGGTGTTGCCACACTTCCTCCCAGTGCGCACAGAACAATCTTTTGTGTGGTGTTCGGCGCCTGTCCGGAAAATTGAACGAGCGCTGCTGTCTCTTCACCGCGCACCCAGTGAGGCACCATGACTTTCTCGAGCTGAACGTCGCAGCCGAGTGCTTTCAATCCGGCGGCGACGTATTCGACTGCTTTTGCCGCCTGCGCCGACCCGCTTAAACGCGGCCCGATGTTGTTCGCCAGATGCGCAACCTGCCGGTAAGCATAATCGCTTTCCAGAGCGGCTTTCTGCAATTGTTTCAGCTCGGACAATGTCTGCGGCGAAAACACAGCCGGCGTCGGCGATGGCGATCCGTTGGGACTTGATGAGATCGCCGG